>JAEWKL010000780.1 GCA_023386115.1 Pseudomonadota bacterium | reverse complement strand
GTTCTCGGCTGCGCCGAGCCCCGGGATGACGCCGAGGGTGGGATGGCGGGCGCAGGAGCCGAACGCAATCTCCCGCAGGAGGATCCTATTCGGCGACCCGCCTCACCCTCCGGTCATCGGCGGGAAGAACGCCACCTCGCTCGCCCCGGCAAGCCTCGTCTCGGGCTTGGCATGGATCCGGTCGACGGCGGCGCGGACCACGCCATCCGTCTCGAAGGCATAGGCGTATTCCTCGCCCCGACCTCTGAGCCAGGCGACGAGGTCGGCCACGGTCGCCACCTCCGGCGGCAGGTCGAGGGTCTCTTCGGGGCGGCCGATCCGCTCGCGGACCCAGGCGAAATAGACGAGCTTCATGGGTGAGCGGCTCATCTCTCGTCGTCGATGACGTGACGGATGCCGGAGCGCATGTAGTCGTAGCCGGTATAGAGGGTCAGCGCCGCGGCCAGCCACAGCAGGACGAGCCCGAGGGTGCCGTTGCCGGGCAGCACCCGCTCGCCAGCGGGGCCGGCGATCAGCACGCCGAGGGCCACGAGCTGCACCGCGGTCTTCCACTTGGCGACCCGGCTCACCGGCACGCCGACCTTCAGCTCGGCCAGGTACTCGCGCAGGCCCGAGACCAGGATCTCGCGGCACAGGATCACGATCGCGGCCCAGAGAGACCAGCCACGGATCGTCCCGTCGGCGCAGAGCATCAGGAGGCTCGCGGCGACCAGGAGCTTGTCGGCGATCGGGTCGAGCATCCGCCCGAGCGCCGAGCTCTGGGAATAGGTGCGGGCGACGTAGCCGTCGAGATAGTCGGTGATCGCCGCCGCGACGAAGACCGCGACGGCGATCCAGCGCGCCGTCTCGTCCTGAGGCCAGAACAGCAGCGCCACCACCACCGGGACCGCGACCAGACGGCCGTAGGTCAGGAGGTTGGCGAGGTTCAGGGCCGTCGAGCGGCGCCGGGGTACGACCACGTTCATCGCCATCGGTGAAACCACGCGGGAGGAGGGGGCGTCAACCGAACTCGGCCCGGACTCGGCGTCACGCATCGGCGATTCGTCACGCATCGGCATGAAAGAAGTCGTAGACCGCCCGGGCCGTGGCGGCGTTGACGCCGGGCGCCTTGGCGAGATCCTCCAGGGCGGCCCGCTGGATCGCCTTCACCGTTCCGAAATGGTGCAGGAGGGCGCGCTTGCGGGTCGGCCCCACCCCCGGGATCTCGTCGAGGGGGTTCCTCACCATCTCGCGCTTGCGCTTGGCCCGGTGCGCCCCGATGGCGAAGCGGTGGGCTTCGTCGCGCAGGCGCTGAACGAAGTAGAGCGTCGGGTCCCGCGGCGGCAGGCGGAACGGCGCCTGGCCGGGCACGAAGAAGGTCTCGCGCCCCGCATCGCGGTCGCGCCCCTTGGCGATGCCGACGAGCGGCACGTCGGTCACCCCGACCTCGTCGAGCGCCTTGCGGGCCGCCTCGAGCTGACCGCGGCCGCCGTCGATCAGCACCAGGTCGGGCCAGGCCGGAAAAACGTCGGTATCCGCCGGATCGGGCGCGGGCACCGGCTCGGTCGGCCCGCCCCCGGCGGCGGCGATCGCCGCCTCGGCCTTCGTGCGCGGATGCTCCTTGACCAGGCGCGCGAAGCGGCGCTGCAGCACCTCGCGCATCATGCCGTAATCGTCGCCGGGCTTCACCTCCTCGGACTTGATGGTGAAGGTCCGATAATGGGTCTTCATGAAGCCGGTGGGACCTGCGACGATCATCGCCCCGACGGCGTTCGTCCCCATGATGTGCGAGTTGTCGTAGACCTCGATCCGCCGCGGTGCCGCGCTGAGCCCGAAGGACGTGCCGAGGGCCGCGAGCAGCTTGCCCTGCGAGGCGGTGTCGGCGAGGCGTCTGCCCAGGGCCTCGCGGGCGTTGCGGGCGGCGTAATCGACGAGGTTCTTCCGTTCGCCGCGCTTCGGGGAATGGATCTCGACCCGGTTCTCGCCCCGGGTCGAGAGCGCGGCGGCCAGCAGCTCCGCATCCTCGATCTCGTGCGACGTGAGCACCAGCCGCGGCGCCGGCTTGTCGTCGTAGAACTGAGCCAGGAACGAGGCCAGCACCTCGGCCGGCGTCATGCTGCGGTCGGCCTTCGGGAAATAGGCCCGGTTGCCCCAGTTCTGCCAGTTGCGGAAGAAGAACACCTCGATGCAGAACTGACCGGCCTGCTCGTCGAGGGCGAAGACGTCGGCCTCCTCGATCCCTTGCGTGTTCACGCCCTGCACCCCCTGGATGGCGGCGAGCGCGGCGATGCGGTCGCGGTAGCGCGCCGCCTTCTCGAACTCCCAGGCGTCGGACGCGGCCTGCATCTCGGCGGCCATCCGCTCCTTCACGGCGTTGGACTTGCCCGAGAGAAAACCCCGCGCCTCCGCCGCGAGGCCGGCGTAATCCTCGACCGAGATCTCGCCGGTGCACGGGCCCGAGCAGCGCTTGATCTGGTAGAGCAGGCAGGGGCGCGTGCGGTTCTCGAAGTAGCTGTCGGAGCAGGAGCGCAGGAGGAAGGCGCGCTGGAGCGCATTGACCGTGCGGTTCACCGCCCAGACGCTGGCGAAGGGGCCGTAATAGTGCCCGGCCCGGCGCCGGGCGCCGCGATGCTTGACGAGCTGCGGCGCGTCGGAATCCGCGGTGAGCAGGATGTAGGGCAGGGACTTGTCGTCCCGCATCAGCACGTTGAAGCGGGGCTTCAGCTGCTTGATGAGGTTGGCTTCCAGCAGCAGCGCCTCGGTCTCGGTCGCCGTGGTGACGAACTCCATCGAGGCCGTCTCGGCGATCATCCGGGCGATGCGGTTGGTGTGCGCCTGGCCCCGCGCGTAGGACCCGACCCGGTTCTTCAGGTTCTTGGCCTTGCCGACGTAGAGCACGTCGCCCTTGGCGTCGAACATCCGGTAGACGCCCGGCGAGGTCGGCAGGGTGGTCCAGAACCGGCGGATCACCGCGGTGCCGGCCTGGATCGCGCCTGCGCCGGCATCGAGGTCGAAATCGATCTCGGGGGCGGTGTCGAGGGCGTCCACCGCCTCGTCGTCATCCTCGATCGCGTCGAGGACGTCGGGCGGTACGTCGTTCCCAGGCTGTCGGCTCATCCTGGCGATGTAGGCGGCCTTCCCGCCGCTGGAAAGACCGCGCCGGGGCGTGAAAAGGGTCTCCCCTCGAAAGCCCGCGCCTGCGAAGGACCGCCAAGCGGCCCCTCGCCCCGCATGACGCTCCGCGATGGCCGGACGCCCCGGCCCTGCGGTTCAGGCGCGACCTGCCGGCCGTGCGGATGATCGAGAACCTCCTCTCCCTGCCGACAGCAAGGCCAGCCCTCGGCCCTGTCTCGACACCGCGCGCAGACGCGTCCCCGAATGCGCGGATCTCCGCGGGCGCGGCACCACGCCGTCCTGGCGGCGCGACGCCTGGTGGCGGGACTGGCCAGCGGACGGCCTGCCGGCGAGCGTGGCCGAGGCGCCGGAGGAGACCTCCCCGTTCCTCGGCGCCCACCTGCATCACGGGCACGTCCTGGTCACCACCCTGCGGCGGTTCCGGCCGCTGCCGCGCGCGCGGCGCCGATCCTGTGCGACGCCACGATGCAGAGGGAACCAGCCCTGCCGAGCCGTTCCATCAACCCTTGCCAAGCCGCAAACTCGTCGACGGGAGCCGGCAGGATGATCGACGGTCCCGGGCTCCGGCACCACCGCACCGGTTGCTCCGATCGTCAGTCGAACAGCGCGTCGATATCGGTCTGGTCGACGTGGCCCGGATCCTCGTCGAGCTTCGGTCCGTTGAGCAGGCTGCTCTCGTCGTCGATGCTGACACCGGCCCGCTCGCCCATCAGGTCCTTGAAGGCCTCGAGCCCGCCCCAGGCCTCGATCATCCGGTCGATGTGATCCTCGACGAACTTCAGCACGCTGACGATCTTGCTGATGCGCTGGCCGGTCAGGTCCTGGAAGTTGCAGGCCTCGTAGAGCACCACGGTGCGCTCGAGGATCGTGTCGACGTCGGAATGGTCCTTCAGGCCACCGTTCGAGCGCAGCATCGAGGCATGGGTCTCGATATCCTCGACCGCGGCCAGGATGGTGGTGGTGGCCCGCTCGGTGGCGTCGACCACGGCGTCCAGCTCGCCGGCGGCCCGGCGCACGCCCTTGCCGTCGAAATCCTGCCGGTGCAGCACGGCGATCTCGTGCTTGGTCCGGCCGATCGCGGCCTTCATCACGTCGAGCTCGGTGCGCATGCCGTAGATCTCGGCCATCTCCCGCCGGCAGGCGTCGATCACGTCGCCGGTGGTGGACGCGGTCAGCCGCTTGAGCTCGTTGACCGTCGCCAGGATCTCGGAGATCCGGTCGTCGTTGACCGAGGGCGGCGGAGCCGCTGCCGTCTCGATGGGAGCGTAGGCAACGCCGAGACTGTCCTCGATGCGGAAGCGCTTGTTCTTCATGGGTCCGAGAGAGCCTGCAACCGCGGCCGCATCGCACGGCCCACACGGGCCAATGTCCCCAAGATTGATTGCGAATTGCTGAATGCCTGCCAGGGTGAGCGGTCGCGGTGACGAAGGATTCACGATGCGAGTGAATTAACAATTGGCCGCAAGGATTTAGCGAATCGCTCACCACGTTCCTTCACCGTCCGGTCCCGGGCGTCCTGCTCTGCTTCCGCCATCGCCGGTGGTCGGCAGGGTTTCGGGGACGGGTGTGATGGTGGTGCGCGGGATGGTGCTGGCCGGGGCGATCGCGGCCGGTCTCGGGGCAGGTCTCGGAACGCTGCCGGTCCTGGCGCAAGGGGTTCCGGGGGCCTATGGCGGCGGCTTCATCGAATACCTGATGACCGGGCAGGACCCCGCCGCGGCGGCCCGCCCTTTGCGCCCGGCACCGGTCGCCCTGGACGGCACGATCCTGGCGGGCCGTGGCGACCGGCAGGCCGGCTACTACGCCGCCGACGCCTACGGACGCCGACCGGCCTATGCCCGCACTGTGGGCTACACGGCCGCCGGCCCGTCGGGCGCGCAGGTCGGCTACGCTCCGGTCGTGCCCGGACAAACCCTCCATTCCGGCGACCCGGTGCCGGCCCAGGCCTACCCGTCCCAAGCCTACCAATCCCAAGCCTACCAATCCCAAGCCTATCAGTCTCCGGTCCCCCAGGCCTACGCGCCCGATCCGTTCGAGGCACCCCGCGGCCGCCCGGCCCCGATGCCGGTGCCCGAGGCGCGTGAGGAGGGGATCGGCCGGGCGGTCGATCCGCGCTTTCAGCGCCAGGAGGTCGCCTATGACGGCGGCCATCGGCCCGGCACCATCGTGATCGATACGCCGTCGCGCTTCCTCTACCTGGTCCAGCCCGGGGGCCGGGCCCTGCGCTACGGCATCGGCGTCGGTCGGCCGGGCTTCACCTGGTCGGGGATGAAGACGGTCAGCGCCAAGCGCGAATGGCCGGACTGGACCCCGCCCGCCGAGATGCTGCGCCGCCGCCCCGACCTGCCGCGGCACATGGCCGGCGGCCCCGCCAACCCGCTCGGCGCCCGCGCCCTCTATCTCGGCTCGTCGCTCTACCGCATCCACGGCACCAACGAGCCGCACACGATCGGCCAGTCGGTTTCCTCGGGCTGCATCCGGATGATGAACGAGGACGTGATGGACCTCTACGAGCGCGTGCCGGTCGGCGCCCGCGTGCAGGTGATCTGACGATCGGGTGATCGGAGACGAGAAGGGCCCCCCCCCCGCGCCCCCGCCGGGGGCCGGCGGGCCGGCGGGG
>JAEWKL010000746.1 GCA_023386115.1 Pseudomonadota bacterium | reverse complement strand
CGTGTGGTGATCGTCGATCAGGCCGTCGGCGACCCGACGGTCGGGTTCGGTCTTGCCGGCGCCAGTGCCTTCGCGGCGATGCTGGCGGCCGCGGCCGCGGATGCGCCCGAGGCCGAGCGCCTGGTGGTGATCGATCCGGCCGCGACAATCGGCCGGCGCGGCCATATCGACGCGGCGGCGGCGGAAGCGGCCGGCGCGCGCCTGGTGAGCGATCCCGTCACCGCCTGGTCGGTGGCTGAAGGGTGCGACCGCGTCTACGTCGTCTCGGCCCATGCCGGCTTCGAGGCGGCGCTCGCGGGCACGCCCGTGACCTGCTTCGGCCTGCCCTTCTATGCTGGCTGGGGCTTCACCGACGACCGGCTGCACCTGCCCCGGCGCACCCGCCGGCGTCGGCCGGACGAGGTCTTCGCGGCCGCCTACCTGGTCTGCTCGCGCTACTTCGATCCCTATACGGGGGCGCCGGCCCGGTTCGAGGACGCGGTGGCGATCCTCGACCTCGTCGCATCGCGCTGGCGCGAGAACGCGGTGCCGACCCTCTGCGTCGGCTTCTCGGCCTGGAAGCGGGACTGGATCACCAGGACCCTGTCGGCGCCGGGTAGCCGCCCGGTCGTCCGCCGCGGCGACGCGCCGGTGAATGCGGGCGAACTCGCGGAGGTCCGGCGCGTCGTGACCTGGGCCAGCCGGATGCCGGCCGGCACGGAATCGGCCTGCCGCGAGGCGGGCGTGCCGCTCCTGCGCATGGAGGACGGCTTCCTGCGCTCGATCGGCCTCGGGGTCGCCCTGCGGCCGGGCGCCTCGCACGTCCTCGATGCCACCGGCGTCTACTACGATGCCACGGGTCCGAGCGACCTCGAGCGCCTGCTCGAGACCGGGACTTTTTCCACCGATCTCCTCGCCCGGGCGGCGCGTCTCCGCGAGGCGGTGGTCGCGGCGCGGGTGAGCAAGTACAATGTCGGTAGCGCCGCGCTGCCGGCGATGCCGCGGCCCGGCCCGGTGGTGCTGGTCGCCGGCCAGGTCGAGAACGACGCCTCGATCCGCCTGGGTGCTGCGACCGTCTCGGGCAATGCCGCGCTCCTGCGCCTCGCCCGCGAGCGCAACCCCGGCGCCGTGATCGCCTTCAAGCCGCATCCGGACGTCGAGGCGGGCCTGCGTCCCGGCTGGGTGCCGCCGGACGAGCTCGCCGCCCATGCCGACGTGGTCCTGCGCGACGTCTCGGCGATCGACGCGATCGAGGCGGCGGACCGGGTCGAGGTCGTCACCTCGCTGATCGGCTTCGAGGCGCTCCTACGCGGCAAGACCGTGACCACCCACGGCCTGCCCTTCTATGCCGGCTGGGGCCTGACCGAGGATCCGGGCTGCCCTCGCCGCACCCGCCGCCTGACGCTCGACGAGCTGGTGGCCGGCGCCCTGATCCTCTACCCGCGCTACGTCGACCCCCGCACCGGCCTGCCCTGCCCGCCCGAGGTGCTGGTGCAGCGCCTCGCCGAGGGCGACCCGGAGCTGGCGCGCCGCGCCCTCACCCCCGAGGCCCTGCTCAAGCAGGTCTGGTCTCTGGTCTGGCGCCGCGTCCTGCGGCGGGGATAAGGATCCCTCAGCTCCGGGCCGGCGCGTCGACGGCGACGGCGCCGACCGGGCGCCAGGGTGCGCCGCGGCCGGTCAGGCGGCGCTGGACGTCCTGCAGGCCGAGATAGAGCGCCAGCTCCCGGCCGCGCAGGCCCGGCAGCGCCTTGGGGTCGAGGCCGGTCCAGGGCAGGAACGGGTTGCGGCGGATATACGTATGCACCGTCACCCGAGTGCTGGCCCGGAGGCTCGGGGCGCGGGCGTGGAACCCGAACGTGTCGGCGATGACCAGGGTGTTGCCCGGCACCGCGACCCGCACCGGCGGCCCATAGCCGAGCCCGGCCAGCTCCGCTTCCGTGACCCGGAACGAGCCGGCGGCATGGTGGCCGTTGGCGGCGTCGCGGGCCGCGATGCTCTGGGCCCGCTCCCAGGCGAGGCGTTCCGGCGTCAGCCGGTGCGAGCCCGGCACGTAGGTGAAGGGCCCGTCCTCCTCGGCGACGTCGTGCAGGAAGAACCAGCCCTTGGTGGTGGCGTGGAAGGTATCGGCGTGGAGCGCGGTCTGCGGGTCGTTCGGCCCGTCGGGCTCGGCCAGCACCGTCTGGAGATAGGTGACCGGCTCCCCGGCCCGCGACGCGGCGTAGTGGGTCAGGGCCCGCAGGTCCGGGTGCTCGATCAGCGCCCGCAGGCGCGGCAGCGCGGCGAGCGCCCGCCCGCCGAGGGGCACCATCCGCTGCACGGCCTGGCCCTGGCGCAGCTCTCGCGCCTCGAACGGGCGGCCGTAGATCTCGGCCTTCAGCGCCGCGAAGGCGTCCGGGTCGAGGAAGTCGCGCTTGATCACGAGCCCGTCGCGGTCGAAGGCAGCGCGGTCGACCGGATCGAGGCGATGGGCCATCCGGGCGCGCCGCTGCTCGGCCATGCGGGCGGCGAGCCGCACCCGCCCGGCATGGAGACCGAGCCGGTTCAGGGCCGGGCTGCCGAGGATCGGGTTCTTGGCGAAGGACTTGTCCGCCCCGGCGACGCCCGCGAGCCAGAGCGGCGCCCGGACGACGGCCCCGAGGACTTGCGCCGTGCCACGGGCGAGCGAGCGAGCCGAGGGGGCGGGTGAGGTGGAGAGGGACGACATCGGAGCGGTCCTCCCCCGGGTCCTGCACGCGGCCGCGCTCACCGCCCGCGAGCCGGGTCGTCGCGCGATGAGAGCGGTCTTGCCGCCGGTGCAGTCCGGGTGTTCAAGAACTCTGTCCGGCCAGCATTCTGCAACATTGCAGCAACACGGACCATGACGGCGAGAGATGCACCGTTCTTCGCGACGGTTCACGCCATCAGATCAGCACAGGTGCTGCCGATCTGGCTTTAACCTATGAAAAAATCAATATTCGAGGACGTAACGGCAGTATGATCAAACGAAAACGGGGCCGTTTCCGGCCCCGTCCATGTTCCATCTCGTGATTCTTCGAGCGATCAGGCGTTCTGCAGCGCCTCGATGCCCGGCAGGTCGTCCCCGGTCTCAGGGACGGTGCGGGCCCGGGAGCGGACTTCGAGCCAGGCGCCCTGCGTGAGGTCGAGGCGGGAGGCCGTCGCCTCCACCGCCGCCGCCAGGCCCTCGCCCTTGTAGTAGACGCCGCGGATCTGGATGTTGGCGACGATCGCCTTGATGAAGGCGTCCCAGAGGTCGCGCCGGGGCGGCTCGGCCTGCGTCCAGAACGTCTCCAGGGCGCCCTGGTAGGTCAGTCCCTGGATGTCGTAGATCGCGGCCCCGAGCGTCATGGTCGGCTTGTTCGCGCGCATCGACCACAGGCCGACGGTGCTGTTGACCGTGACGACGCCGCGGCAGCCCTCCAGCATCGCGCCGAGGTCGCCGCCATCGACGAAATCGACCCGGTCGGCCACGCCCCACTTCGCCGCCGAGCGGCGCACGATGCGCGACCAGTTGCGGATACCCGGATCGAGAGGATGGATCTTGACGAGCAGGCGCGACTCCGCCGGGGCGTGCTCGGAGAACGAGCGGATCACCGCATGGATCGGCGTCTTCAGGTCGAAGAACGGCGAATAGGCGCGCAGCTGGAAGTCGTTCTCCATCTGCAGCGGCAGCACATAGTAGGTCGTGCCGGCCTCGCGCAGGCGGCGCACCAGGGCGTCGCCCCGGGGGCCGGTGCGCTTGGCGCGCAGGATGTGCAGGCCGGTGCCGAGATAGACCAGGGCCGGGTGGTGCACCTGGTGCGACTTGTAGCCGGGATAGAGCCACCAGAGCCAGTTGCTCATCAGGTGGTAGCCCATGTCCCACACGGCCTGGAGCCAGAAGCTGTCGCGGTAGCGCGGCACCAGGTCGGGCTCGGGCGCCTCGGCGGCGAGCGCCATCACGGCCTCGGGGTCCTTCGGGAAGCAGCTGTCGCCCGACATGCCGTCGCGCTCCAGCGTGATCCAGTCCGGCCGCAGATAGCCGAAATCCGTCACCGTGACGTTCAGGCCGCGGGCCTTGGCGGCGGCGATCGCGACCTTGTGGTAGTAGCGCTGCTCGCCGAGCAGCATCAGGTCGGTCACGCCCTCGCGGTCGATCAGGTCGGCGATGAAGGCCGGCCAGGTCTCGCGGGTCCCGCGGAAGTTCACGCCGCCGGCCCGGCGCCAGAACAGCCAGTCGCCGAAGCAGAGGTTCACCCGCAGGCAGCGGTGGCCCCGCGCCTCCAGGGCATCGGCGACCCGGGCGAAATACGGCGTGACCGGACCCTGCAGGAACAGGAAGACCTGGCGGGCGCCCGGACGGGCGGCCGGGCGGACCGGTTCGACGTTTCGCGCGGGATCAGCTCTCACGGGCACACCTCGTGTCTGGGCAGGAGCCGGCGGCCGGTCGCGGTCGTCCGGCGGGATCCTGCGGCGGTCAAGGCCCGAACAGGCTGCGGCCAG
>JAEWKL010000744.1 GCA_023386115.1 Pseudomonadota bacterium | reverse complement strand
CCTCGGCGAGGCCTGCGAAGGCCGCGGCGAGGCGGCGCGCGCTGCCAGCCGCGAGGGGCGTGCGCAGGCTGCGCACGAAGTCGCGACGCAGGTCGGCACTCACCGCGCCGAGCGCGCAGAACGTTCCGGCCGCGGGCGGCACGACCACGCGGGCGATTCCGGCTTCCTGCGCCAGGAGGTTGGCATGCGTCGGGCCCGCGCCGCCGAACGGCACCAGGGTAAAGTCGGCCGGGTCGAGGCCGCGCTGGGCGAGAGTCTTGAACAGCTCCGTCGCCATCCCGGCGGTCGCGACCGCGAGCGCCCCGGCGGCGGCCGGGGCTGCTCCTTCGAGCCCGATCCGCGCCGCGATGTCGGCGAGGGCCGCTTCGGCCGCTTCCCGGTCGAGGGTCATGCGGCCGCCGAGGAACCGAGAGGGATCGATGAGCCCGGTGGCGAGGTAGGCGTCGGTGACGGCCGGCTCCCGGCCGCCGCGGCCATAGGCGACGGGACCCGGATCGGCGCCGGCGCTCCGCGGGCCGACCTTCAGGACGCCGTGGTCGTCGATCCAGACGATCGAGCCGCCACCCGCCCCGATGGCGCTGACCGCCACCACCGGCAGGACCAGCGGCAGACCTCCGACCTCGGTGCGGGTCGCGAATTCCGGTTCGGCGTCCAGCGCGACCGCGATGTCGCTGCTGGTGCCGCCCATGTCGAAGGTGATGATCGCGGGCGCGCCGCTCCCCGTCACGCCTTCGGCGACGAGCCGGGCCGCCGCCATGACGCCGGAGGCGGGCCCCGACAGGATGGTCTCGACCGGGCGGGCGACCGCCGAGTCGAGGCTCATCGAGCCGCCGTTCGAGGCGGTGACGAAGAGCTTCGCCCTCGCGTCGATCTCGGTCAGGCCGCCGGCGAGGCGGGCGAAGTAGCCCTGCATCAGGGGCTGGATGTAGGCGTTGAGGCAGGCGACGAGCGTGCGCTCGTATTCCCGGATCTCCGGCCAAATCCGCGCCGCGGAGGTGACGGCGATGCCGGGGCAGCGCGCCTGGAGCGCGTCGGCGATGGCGCCCTCCCCCTCGGGGGCAGCATAGCCGTTCACCGTCACCAGGGCGACGGCGTCGAGCCGGGCGGCCCGGATCGCCTCCGCCAGCGCGTCGAGCGCGGCCGCGTCGGGGGTGCGGGTCGCCTGGCCCTTCGGGTCGAACCGGGCCTCGATCTCGAACACCCGGTCGCGCGGGACCAGCGGCTCCTCCTTGCGGGCGTGGAAGTCGAACGAGGATGGCATCCGGCTGCGGGCGATCTCCAGGATGTCTCGGAATCCGGTCGTGACCACCAGCCCGATGCGGGCCCCGGCGCGCTGGATGATCGCGTTGAGGCCGATGGTGGTGCCGTGGAGGAGGAGCGACACGTCGCCCGGCGCGAGCCCCGCCTTCGCGGCGCATTTCACCAATCCCCGCACCACGGCCCGGGCGGGATCGTCGGGCGTGCTCGGCTCCTTGTAGTGGACGAGGCGACCGTCCGCGGGATGCGAGAGCACGAAGTCGGTGAAGGTGCCCCCGACGTCGATGCCCACCCGGGCCCCGTTGGGCGCCCCCTGCCGTGTCGTCGTGCCGCTCACGAATCGTCCTCCACGATCACCCCGTCCTCCGGCCGCCAGCCGGCCTGCACGACCTCCCCGACCCCATAGGCGAGCTGCCCGAGGGGACCACCGGCTTGGCGGTAGGCATAGAGCTCGCGGCCCAGAGCCGGCACGTCGAGCTGGTAGGCGGCATAGGCGCCCCGGAACGCCGACGAGACCACGCGCGCCTCGAACCGGTTCTCCAGCCCGTCGGCCTCGGGTCCGAGGGCGACGCGCTCGGGCCGGACGGAGAGGAGCGCGGGCGCCTTCTCCCGCCACGCCGCGCTGGCCGGCCGGAACCGGCCCTCCGCCACCGCGCCCGCGAGGATGTTGGCTGTGCCCAGGAACTCGGCGACGAAGCGCGTCGCCGGCCGGTCGTAGATCTCGGCGGCGCGCCCGACCTGGAGCACACGGCCGCGATGCATCACCGCGACGCGGTCGCTCATGGAGAGCGCTTCCTCCTGGTCGTGGGTCACCAGCACGGTCGTGATGGCGAAGCGCCGCTGCAGCCGGCGCAGCTCGAACTGCATGCTCTCGCGCAGGTTCTTGTCGAGGGCGCCGAGGGGCTCGTCGAGGAGCAGCACCCGCGGGTTCGGGGCGAGCGAGCGGGCGAGCGCCACGCGCTGCTGCTGGCCGCCGGAGAGCTGCGACGGGTGCTTGCCGGCATGCGCCGTAAGCTGCACGAGGTCGAGCATGCGCGCGACCGCCTCGTCCCGGGCGGCGCGGCCGAGCCCGGCCATGCGCAGGCCGAAGGCGACGTTCTCCGCCACGGTCTTGTGCGGGAAGAGGCTGTAGTTCTGGAACACCATGCCGAGCCCGCGCCGGTGCGGCGCCAGCCCGGTGATGTCACGGCCGGCCACCGTGATCCGGCCCTGGTCCGGCCGCTCGAAGCCGGCGATCATCCGAAGCGTCGTGGTCTTGCCGCAGCCCGACGGCCCGAGCAGCGCCACCAGGCTGCCGGCCTCGACCGTGAGGTTGAGATGCGCCACCGCCAGGGCCGCGCCGTAACGCTTCTCCAGGCCCTCGAGCCGGAGATCGGCCGCCTCCGCCGGGGCTCCCGGCGAGGAAGGGTCGGATCGCAGCGTCATCCGATGTTCCGGCCGGTCCTGGACCGAGGGAGAATGGCCTTGAGCGAGGGTCCCATCGTCTGCCCGTGCGAATTATAGCGCTACAATTCACAGATCGCAGGCTCCGCACAAGCCCATTTTCGCCGCGGGCAAGCAGGGTCATCGCAGGTGTGAAATGGTGTTCTCCCGCTGATCCCGCCGAGAGGAGAATCTACCTCGTTCGGCGCCTTGCCTCCTCAACGGACCCGTTCGAAGGCGCGGCGGTATCAGAGGCTGCCGCGGCGCACGAGCTGGTAGCCGATGTCCCGGATCGGGTCGGGCACCGACCGTTGCTCGCCGCGGTCGACCAGCAGGTCGGCGGCGGTGGCACCGATGATGCGGGCGCGGGTCTGCACCGTCGTCAGGCCCGGGGGCACCTCGGCGGCGATCTCATAGTCGCCGTAGCCGGCCACGGCGAAGCGGTCCGGCACCGACCATCCCTTGCGCTGGCACTCGAACAAGGCGCCGACCGCGACGATGTCGGTGACGCAGATCAGCGCCTGCAGCCGCGGCTCGATCCCGAGGAGATGGTCGAGGGCGTGTCGCCCGCCCGAGAAGCCGAGCGTCTCGGGCCCGAAGAACAGGAGATCGTTGCGCAGGCCCGCCTCGGCGAGGGCGTCTTGGAACCCGCGCTGCCGCTCGCGAAAGCGCATGTCGCGCGGCGCGTAGCCGGCGAAGCCGACATGCTGGTAGCCCTGCTCGATCACCAGCGCCATCAGCGCGCGGGACGCCGCGTAGTTCGAGAAGCCGACCGCCATGTCGATGAACGGGCCGTCGACGCTGAATGTTTCGACCACCGGTAGCCGTGCCGCTCGCAGCATGGCGCTCAAGCCCGGCGGATGCTCGGTCCCCGTGAGGACGAGGCCGCTGACGCGCCGCCCGAGGAAGATGCGGGCCGCGCCGACCTGCCGCTCAGCGGTATCGGCATTGGCGAGCAGCAATTCGTGGCCGTGGGCTTCCAGCCGCTCCTGCAGGCCCTGCACCATGCCGGCGAAGTTCGAGTTGCGTAAGGAGGGGACGATGGCCCCCACGAAGCGGCTGCGGCCGGAGGCGAGGTTGCCGGCGACGCGGTTGGGCACGTAGCCGAGGGCGTCCGCCGCCGCGTAGATCCGCTCGCGCGTCTCGGCCCGGACCTTTGCGGGCCGCTGGAAGGCGTTCGAGACCGTCATCAGCGAGACGCCGGCCGCGCGCGCGATGTCCTCCATCCGGACCGACGCACCGTGCCGCTCAGGCATGCACGGCTCGTCGACCATGGGGCGGAACGGGCCGGGCGGTTCTACGCCTTCCGCCAGCGGCGTTTGCGAGCAGACGGTCGCCACCGACAAGATCCTTGTTGCGGTTCCGCTTAAGCAGCGCTTGCACGGCCTTCTGAGCTTCTGTTCTCGTCTGGAATGAAGAAGGGATCCCAGCCGGGATACCTCGTGCCATGCTCTTCCTCACGCAAGAGATCTGTCGCCAGCGACCGGCCAGTGCTGCTAAGCGGCATTCGCCGAAGCGGTCACCGGTTCGGCGGCGAAAATGATGCAAAAACAAGGAGCTAAGCAGATCTGCCCCGTGCAGCTCTGCTTAGGGCGATGCACGCGTTGCGGTAAGCGTCCACGAAGCTCGTCAGGGCGACCTGCGCCAGCACTCCGTCCGCCCCATGCCACACGCCCCTGTCTGGGCACGCGGTGGCGGCAGGGACGCGCCGGCACACCGGCGGCACGCGGCGCCAGCGGGCAACGCGTGAGCTTGACGTGCACCTTGGACGCGCCGTGCTATCCTCCCTTCGATCGCGCGGCGGTCAGGACCTCGAGCCACTGCTCGGTCGGCTGCGCTCCCGAGACCGCCCATTTGCGGTCGACGATGAAGAACGGCACACCCGCGACCTGCATCTCGGCAGCCTGCCGCTCGACGGCCTCGACGCGCCGTCTCAGCTGGTCGTTGCCGAGTGCATCATCGACGATCTCGCGCTTGAGCCCCGCTGCGACGCCGATCGCGCGCAGAACGTCAGGATCGCCGACATCCCGGCCCTCCTCGAAGTAGGCGTGGAACAGGGCGTCCACGACCGGGTCGGCCCGTCCGTGCTGCGCCGCGACCGCGATCAGCATGTGGGCGCGCCGCGTGCTCGGCGTGCGCGTCATCCGCTCGAACGCGAAATCGATCCCCTCCTGCCGCCCGAGCTCGGCCATCTGCGCATCGAGCTGCGCGGCGCGCTCGGGCCCGAACTTGCGGGCGCGGTAGAGCGCCCGCTCCATGCCGTCGGCCGGCATGTCGGGGTTGAGTTCGAAGGGCAGCCACTCGATCGCGGTGCTCTCGCGCTGCCCAATCTGGTCGAGGGCGCGTTCGAGCCGGCGCTTGCCGACGTAGCACCAGGGGCAGATCACGTCGGAGAACACGGAGATGGTCAGCGGCATGGCGCGCTCCTGATCGGCCAAGGCATGGCCGATCGCGATCCCGAACGCCAGTCCTGCTCGGTCAGGATCTGGATCATGCCCAGGAGCAGGGCGCCTTTTTCGCGCGCGGAGCTCGTGCCGAAGCACCCCGGCGACGTCGTAGCGCTGCTCGTGGATCTCGCCATCGACAAGGACGAGGCGGGCGAGCTGACAAGACCAGACGCGGCCAGCGACGCCCACGCACTGACCTTGCACCCGAGATTGCGCGTGAAGCTCGGACCTCATGGTGAGAGCGCCGCAAGAGCCTCGATCGAACGGCCGGAGACGACGGAAAGCGGGCATTCCTGCAGGATGTCGGGTGCGCTGCGCGGGCGGGCTGCCGCGTCCGCCGCCTTGATGAGGAGCCAGGAGACCTGCCGTCCGCGGGGCGGCATGCGGGTGAGGCGCCAGCCGCCGGTCAGCTTCGCGCCGTGGAGGCGAAAGCGAAGGGACCCGGCGGCGAGACCCGCGATCGGATCGCCATCCGGCTCCCAGGTGCCGCGATCCCACAGGAGCACGGCGCCCGCGCCGTAGGACCCGGACGGGATCACGCCCTCGAAGTTGCCGTAGCTCAAGGCGTGGTCCTCGACCTCGATGGCGAGCCGCTTCTCGCCGGCGATCAGGCTCGGGCCGCGGGTCACCGCCCAGCTCTTGAGCACGCCGCCGAGTTCGAGCCGGAAGTCGTAGTGGAGCCGACGGGCGGCATGCTTCTGGACGACGAAGGACGGCATGTCGGCGGTGATCGAGCTCCGGTCCGGCCGCGCCTCTTGTCAGCGCCGCTCCCACGGGCGCAACGGTTGAATGGTCTTGCGGTTGCCCGTGCACAGCACCGCGACCTGAGCTCGCTCACCCGATCGGGCATGGCGAACGGCTCGCGCCTCCGAAGCTCGTCGAGCGCCAAGGATCGCACCCGCCAAGGGCCGGGCCAGGGGCGTCATGAGCACAGACGGCATCCGTCGCGAGGACGTCCCGGGGCCGGAGCGTGCCGGATGCGCCGGGCAGGCCGGAGCCCGTCGGCGAGGGGCATGTCACGGCCGCCTCACAATGCGGCCTCGGGTCCGAAGTCGAGCCCGGCGACGAAGCGGTTCCAGGTCTCCCGCATCACCTGCCCGCCCGTGGCGCGCCGGTGTCCCTGCGCGAACTGGTCGGCGGGGCGGAGCACCGGGGCGCGTTCCCGCAGGAAGGCGTATCAGGTCCGGCACCCCGGCGCTGCGGACCGCAGATCGGCGACGATCGCGCGCCGACGGGCCTGGATCGTCGGGTCGGAGGGGGGATGGGCATCGGTCATGCGGGGGCAATACGCGGCGATGCCCGCGGTTCGTGCGCCGCGCGCCATCGTTCCGGCGTGGCGCCATCTTCCCGTTGATCGGGTTCGGCTTTGGGACTCCCCTCGATGCCCTTCTCTCTGCTAGAGAGCCCCGGGAGCCGTGGCTCTGCAAGAATACCCTCAGGGCAGGAAATTTACCGTGGAAGAGATCGAAACCAGGACGATCCGCAAGGTCATGTGGCGGCTGATGCCGTTTCTGGTCATTTGCTATTTCGTTGCCTACCTCGACAGAGTCAATGTCGGTTTC
>JAEWKL010000726.1 GCA_023386115.1 Pseudomonadota bacterium | reverse complement strand
CCCGCGACCCGGCCCGCCGCCCGCGGCGAGACTGCCACGCCGCCGTGACGCGGCGCCACTCCTCCCGGCACGACACCCCCATGTCCTCCTCTTTCCGGCGTTCCACCCTCCGGCGCTTCCTCCTTCTCCTGGCGCTCCTCGGCCTTCCGGCCGCGCTCGGCCTCCTCCCGTCGGCTCCCGCGCTCGCGGCCGACGAGATGATGCTGCCGGTGCCGACCGTGACGATCTATCCGGGCGACACGATCAAGGAGTCGATGCTGCGGCTGCAATCCTACCCGACGACCTACCGGGCCCGGGCCGCGGTGATCGACGCGCAGCTCGCCATCGTCGGGCGGGTCGCCCGCCGGACGCTGCTGCCGGGCGAGCCGGTGCCGGTCAACGCCGTCGACGATCCGCGCCTCGTGAGCCGCGGCACGCCGACCCAGATGATCTTCGAGGAGAACGGCCTCGTCATCACGGCGGTCGGGGCGCCGCTGCAGAATGGCGGCCTCGGCGAGACCATCCGGGTGCGCAACACCGACACCAACCGCATCGTGCTGGGCACCGTGATGGCCGACGGCCGCATCAAGATCGGCGGGTTCTGATGCGAGCCGCTCTCCGCGTCGCGCGCGCCCTGGTCGTCGCCAAGACCCTGGCCAAGACCCTGGTCAAGACCCTCGCCATGACCCTGGCCCTTGCACCGGCTCTCCCGGCGCGCGCCGCCGCACCGGTGATCGCCGGCGGCGGCTATACCCGGATCAAGGACGTCGCGAGCCTCAAGGGCGTGCGCGACAACCAGATCGTCGGCTACGGCCTCGTCACCGGCCTCCAGGGCACCGGCGACACCCTGCGCAACGCCCAGTTCACCGAGCAGGCGCTGCAATCGATGCTCGACCGGATGGGCATCAACGTGCGCGACGCGCGCCTGCGCACCCGCAACGTCGCCGCCGTGATGGTGACGGCCGACCTGCCGCCTTACGTCGGCGCCGGCTCGCGCATCGACGTGACGGTCACCTCCCTCGGCGACGCGACCTCGCTGCGCGGCGGCACCCTGCTGATGACGCCGCTCTCGGGCGGCGACGGCAACGTCTACGCCGCCGCGCAGGGGCCGCTGGCGGTCTCGGGCTTCTCCGCCCAGGGCCAGGCCGAGCAGCTGACGCAGGGCGTCCCGACCGCCGGCCGCATCCCCAACGGCGCGCTGATCGAGCGCGAGGTGCCGGGCGCGTTCCGCGACCTGCCCGAGCTGGTCTTCGAGCTGAAGAATCCCGACTTCAAGACCGCCACGATGATCGCCGACGCGATCAACGCCTATGCGGTCGGCCGCTTCCGCCACCGGATCGCCAGCCCGCGCGACCAGCGCTCGGTGGTGCTCCAGCGCCCCCGCGACATGATCCTGCCCCGCCTCGTCGCCGAGATCGGCGACCTGACGATCCAGCCCGACGTGCCGGCCCGGGTCGTGGTCGACCAGCGCACCGGCACGGTGGTGATCGGCCGCAACGTGCAGATCTCCACGGTAGCGGTCACCCACGGCAACCTGACGGTGCGGGTCACCGAGACGCCGGAAGTGTCGCAGCCCGCGCCGTTCTCCAACGGCCAGACCACGGTGGTGCCGCGCACGGAGGTGGCGGCCCGCGAGGAGCAGGGCAAGCTCGCGGTGCTCGGCGGCTCCGACCTGCAGACCCTGGTGCGCGGGCTCAACCAGGTCGGTCTCAAGCCCACCGACATCATCGCGATCCTCCAGGCGGTGAAGACCGCCGGGGCCCTCCAGGCGGAGCTCGTCGTCCAATGAGCCGGATCCTCGTGACGGCCCTCCTGCTGGCGCTCTCCCTGGTGTTCTCGGGCCCGGCCTTCGCCGCCGGCGACGGCCATGGCGGGGCGGCGAGCGATCCGGCCAAGGACGCCGCGATGCGGGCCATCGCCGCCCGGGATGCCCCGAAGGAGCCGACCGCCCAGGACTTCGTCGCCAAGGATGCGAAGGACCCGGGCAAGACCGGCTACTGCGCCACCATCGCGGACGCGGCATCGGACGCCCGCTTCGCCTGGCAGAAGGAGCAGCTCGCCGCGCTCGAGAAGCAGGTCGAGGAGCGCATCCGCCGTCTCGAGGAGAAGCGCGCCGAGTACGAGGCGGTGGTCCAGCGCCGCAAGGAGTTCCTGGCCAAGGCCGACGAGAGCGTGGTGGCGGTCTACGCCAAGATGAAGGCCGACGCCGCGGCGCTCCAGCTCGCCAACATGCCCGAGGACAACGCTGCGGCGATCCTGGTGAAGCTCAACGCACGGGCGGCGAGCGCGGTGCTCGCCGAGATGGAAGCCTCCCGCGCCGCGGCCCTGGCCCGCCGCATGGCCGAGGCCGGCCGCCGCAAGGACAACGAGAGATCGTGATGACCCGCCCAGACCCGGCCGCCCGCCTCCTCATCCGTCGCCTGCTGCCCCTCCGCCTGCTGCCCCTGGCCGTCGCGGGTCTCACCCTCGCCGGCTGCCAGAGCAAGCTCGACGAGTTCGGCCGCCCCCCGGTCCTGACGCCGATCGGCACCGGTCTCGCCGCCCCGCGCGAGGCCCTGCCCTCGACCTTCGGCTCGCTCCAGGGCCGGCACGGCTACCACTCGACCTGGTCGCCGGCGAGCGCAGACCTGTTCCAGGATCCCCGCGCCCGCAACATCGGCGACGTGCTGACGGTCAGCATCCTGATCAACGACAAGGCCCAGTTCGACAATGCCAGCGACCGGTCGCGCAGCCAGAAGTCGAGCCTCGGCTTCGATTTCGGCTACGGCGTCTCGGGGCTGAAGGACTCGGCCACCGCCGATGCCGGCATCCGCTCCGGGACCGAGACCAAGGGCCAGGGCACGATCGACCGCAAGGAGACCTTGAGCCTGTCGGTCGCCGCCGTGATCACCGAGGTGCTGCCGAACGGCAACCTCCTGATCAGCGGCTCGCAGGAGATCCGGGTCAACAACGAGGTGCGGGTGCTCAACGTCGCCGGCATCGTCCGGCCGCGCGACATCTCGCGCAAGAACACCATCGACTACGACAAGATCGCCGAGGCCCGGGTCTCCTACGGTGGCCGTGGCCGCCTGACCGACGTGCAGGGGCCGACCCTCGGCCAGCAGATCTTCGAGACCGTCGCGCCGTTCTGACGGCCTATAAAATTTGAGGACCCGCGATGGCGGACAAGAAGGACGAGACGAAGAAGGGCGGCGGCAAGGCCTGGATCGGCGCCCTCGCCCTCTGCACCCTGGTGGCGGTCGGCACCGGCGCCGGTCTCGGGATGTACCTGATGACGAGCGTCGAGAAGGCGGCCGACCAGAAGGCCCGCGAGGCGCAGGAGCACGAGAAGGCCGCCAGGGTGCTGAACTACGCGGGCGAGCTGTCCCTGCGCAGCGTCGGTTCGGTGGTGACGAACCTCGCCGAGCCGGCCGATTCCTGGATCCGGCTCGAATCCTCGGTGGTGTTCAAGACCGGCAGCCTCCCGACCCCGGATGTCACCGTGGCGGAGATCAAGGCCGACATCATCGCCTACCTGCGCACGCTCTCGACGGCGCAGATCGAGGGGGCGAGCGGCCTGCAGCACCTGCGCGAGGACCTCAACGAGCGCGTATCCCTGCGCACCAAGGGGGCGATCCGCGAGCTGATCGTCGAGGCCCTGGTGGTGCAATGACGGGTGGTTCCGTGAGCCGGCGCACCGTCCTCGTCCTCGGGACGCTCGCGCTCCTGCTCCTGCCCGCCGGGGCCGCCCTGGCGCAGGGTGCGGCGGGCGGCAGCGGCGTCACCGGCATCCCGGGCCTCGACGCGCTCCTGCCCCCCGGCAACGGCGCGGCAAGCGGGCGCATCCTCCAGCTCGTCGCCCTGCTCACGGTGCTGTCGCTCGCACCCGGGCTGCTCGTGATGGTGACGAGCTTCACGCGCTTTGCCGTCGCCTTCTCGTTCCTGCGCTCGGGGCTCGGCCTCCAGAGCACGCCCGCCAACCTCTTCCTCGTCAGCCTGTCGCTGTTCATGACCTTCTACGTCATGGCGCCGACCTTCGACCGGGCCTGGAACGAGGGCGTGCGGCCGCTCCAGGAGAACCGGATCAGCGAGGAGGAGGCCTTCACCCGCATCACCGATCCGTTCCGCGAGTTCATGTCGGCCCAGGTGCGGCCGAAGGACCTCCAGACCTTCCAGGACCTCGCCACCCGCACCTTCCCGAAGGCGCAGGAGGGCGAGAAGATCGACCTGCGCATCCTGATCCCGGCCTTCATGATCTCCGAGCTGCGCCGCGGCTTCGAGATCGGCTTCCTCATCGCCCTGCCCTTCCTCGTCATCGACATGATCGTCTCCACGATCGTCATGTCGATGGGCATGATGATGCTGCCGCCGACGGTGATCTCGCTGCCGTTCAAGGTGCTGTTCTTCATCCTGATCGACGGGTGGAACCTGCTGGTGAGTGGATTGGTGAGATCATTCTTTTAGGGCTGCCTGGCTCGCTCGGCGATCGTTACCACCCTCCTTGCGTCATCC
>JAEWKL010000560.1 GCA_023386115.1 Pseudomonadota bacterium | reverse complement strand
GCATCGAATCGGCCCTCGTCACCCGCATCGCCTACGTGGTGACGGGGGACGCGACGACCGACGAGGCCAGCCGGGCGGGCCTCGCCGGCCTGACCCAGATGCTGGCGAGCCGCACCGCTCTCGAACCCGGCGAGCCCGCCGGCATCGATCCGGCGCGGGACGAGCTCGCCTTCTATCCGCTGATCTACTGGCCGATCGTGCCGAGCCGTCCGCTCCCGGGCGAGGCGGCGATCCGCCGGATCGACGCCTTCATGAAGAACGGCGGCACGGTGATCTTCGACACCCGCGACGCGATGACGGCGCGTCCGGGCGGCCCGCCGACGCCGGAAGCGCTCACTCTCCAGCGCATGCTCGCGACCCTGGAGGTGCCGGAGCTGGAGCCGGTTCCCCGCGACCACGTGCTCACCAAGGCGTTCTACCTCGTCGACGGCTTCCCCGGCCGCTACGCCACCGGCCAGACCTGGGTCGAGGCGCTGCCGCCGGCGGGCGATGGCGCCGAGCGCCGCCCGGCCCGGGCCGGCGACGGCGTCTCGCCGATCGTCATCACGGGCAACGACCTCGCCTCCGCCTGGGCCATCGGCCGGCGCGGCGAGGCACTCTATCCCCTCGTCGGCGGTGATCCGCGCCAGCGCGAGATGGCGTTCCGCGGCGGCGTCAACCTCGTGATGTACGCGCTCACCGGCAACTACAAGGCCGACCAGGTCCACGTGCCGGCGTTGCTGGAGAGATTGGGGCAGTGAAGCACAGCGTCACCCGACGGTATTTCCCATGCTGAGCCTGAGTCTCGCCCCGCTCGTTCCCGTCCCAGTCCTCTGGGCCTTGGGCGCGCTCGCCGCGATCCTCGCCGTGGTCGCGTTCGTCGCCCGCGGGCCGGTGGCGCTCTTGCGCGTCCTCGTCCTCGCCCTGGTGCTGCTCGCGCTCGCCAATCCCTCGCTGGTCCAGGAGGAGCGCGAGCCGGTCAAGGACGTGGTCGCCGTGGTCGTCGATCGCTCGGGCTCGCAAGGCCTCGGCGACCGGCCGGCGATGACCGACCGGGTGAGGGCGGAGCTGGAGCGGCGCCTCGGCCCCCTCAACCAGATCGAGCCGCGCTTCGTCGATGTGCCGGAATCCGGCGGTGACGAAGGCACGCGGCTGTTCACGGCCCTGTCGGGGGCGCTCGCCGACGTGCCGCCCGATCGCCTCGCCGGCGTGGTGATGCTGACCGACGGCGTCGTGCACGACATCCCGGCGAACCTCGCCTCCGCGAGCTTCAAGGCGCCGCTCCACGTGCTGGTCACCGGCCGGCCCGACGAGCGCGACCGCCAGATCCGCCTGATCGAGGCGCCGCGCTTCGGCATCGTCGGGCGCGACCAGACCATCCGCGCCGAGGTGATGGAGCGCGGCGGCACCGGCTCGGCCGTCGTCACCGTGCGCCGCGACGGCGAGGAGGTGGTGCGCCAGTCGGTCCGCACCGGCCAGCCGTTCAACCTGACGCTCCGGGTCGAGCATGGCGGTCCGAACGTCGTCGAGATCGAGGCCGAGGCGCTGCCGGGCGAGTTGACCACCGCCAACAACCGCGCGGTCCTGCCGATCGAGGGCATCCGCGAGAAGCTGCGGGTGCTGCTCGTCTCCGGCGAGCCTCATGCCGGCGAGCGCACCTGGCGCAACCTGCTCAAGTCCGACGCCAACGTCGACCTCGTCCACTTCACCATCCTGCGTCCGCCGGAGAAGCAGGACGGCACCCCGATCTCCGAGCTGTCGCTGATCGCCTTCCCGACCCGCGAGCTGTTCCAGCAGAAGATCAAGGATTTCGACCTCATCATCTTCGACCGCTACGCCAACCAGAGCGTGCTGCCGTCGAGCTACTTCGACAACATCGTGCGCTACGTGCGCGAGGGCGGGGCGCTGCTGATCGCCGCCGGGCCCGAATTCGCCTCCGCCGCCAGCCTCGCCCGCACGCGGCTCGCCGCGATCCTGCCGGGTGAGCCGAACGGCCGGGTGGTCGAGCGGCCCTACAAGGCGGCGCTCACCGGCAGCGGCCAGCGCCACCCGGTCACCCGCGACCTGCCCGGGTCCGAGGCCTCGCCCCCGGCCTGGGGCGACTGGCTGCGCCTGATCGGCGCCGAGGTCCGCCCCGGCATCACCCCGATCATGGCCGGGGCCGATTCCCTGCCGCTCCTCGCCCTCTCCCGGGAAGAGAAGGGCCGGGTCGCGCTCCTCCTCTCCGACCATGCCTGGCTCTGGGCCCGGGGCTACCAGGAGGGCGGGCCGCATCTCGACCTGCTGCGCCGCCTCGGCCACTGGCTGATGAAGGAGCCGGCCCTCGAGGAGGAGGCGTTGCGCGCCTCCGCCACCGGGCACGGCCGCGAGGTCCGGGTCGAGCGCCAGACGATGGGCGACAATGCCGAGCCCGTCACCGTGACGGCACCGAGCGGCAAGGCCCGCACCCTGTCGCTCAACCCCGACAAGCCGGGCCTGTTCGCCGCCGGTTTCGAGGCTGAGGAACTCGGCCTGCACACCCTGCGGGCCGGCAACCTCGTGGCCTTCGTCAGCGTCGGCCCGGCCAATCCGCGCGAGCTGGTCGACGTGTTCAGCGACACCGAGCGTCTGCGCGGGATCGCCGAGGCCACCGGCGGCTCGGTGCGCCGCCTCGCCGAGACCGGGGGCGGGATCGCCGTCCCGCGGCTCCAGATCGCGCGCTCCGGCCGTCTCGCCGGCTCCGACTGGATCGGCTTCCGCCCGAGCGACAGCGCGGTGGTGCGGGGCGTCTCGGTCTACCCGCTGGGCTTGGGCCTCGCGGCACTCGCGGCTTTGGCGGCGGCCGTGCTGGCGATGTGGCTGGTGGAGGGGCGACGCGGGCGGGTCTGATGGGGATCGGCCAAGCACCGCAAGGGCTTGCTGGGATTCGCTCATTCCGTGCCGCAGCCGCGCGACGGCACGGCCGGCGGACGCTTTCCTGCCTGATCCGGTGACAATAATCTGAAACGGCCGCGAAAACTCGTCGGCTCCGACCCGACGATGATCGCCTCGCGACTGGGCGACGCGAGGGCCGTGGTCGCCAGGTGCGCTGGCGTCAGGTGCGCCGGCGTCAGGCGCGCTGGCCCCAGGCCGAGCCATCCCAAGCCCCGGCATCCACTCCCGCCATCGCCGCCTCCGGCGTCAGCCACGCCCAGTCCGACCCCGCCTGGTGCCGGAACCACGTGACCTGCCGCTTGGCGTAGCGCCGCGTATCTGCCTGCCCGCGGGCCACCGCTTCGTCGTAGGAGAGGGCACCGCGCAAGTAGGCGATCAGCCCCGGCACGCCGTGCGCGCGCATCACCGGCAGCATCGGGTCGAGGTCACGGGCCGCCAGCGCCCGAACCTCGTCGAGGGCGCCCGTTGCCATCATGGCGAGGAAGCGGGCATCGATCCGGGCCCGCAAGCTTTCCCGGTCCGGCGTGAGGAACAGCCTGGCGCAGGGCAGGCCGGTGAGCGGGCCCGGCCGGCGGGCGGCCTGGAAGGCGGCGATCGGCTGGCCCGTGGCGGCCAGCACTTCCAGTGCCCGCAGCACCCGCAGGCGGTCGTTGGAATCGAGACGGGCGGCCCCGTCCGGGTCCTTGAGGGCGAGGGCGGCGTGAAGGTCGGGCGTGTCGCGCCCCTCGGCGCCGGCCCGCACAGCGGCGCGGACGGCGTCCGGCACCGGCGGGATCTCCGAGAGCCCCTCGGTCAGGCCCATGAAGTACAGGCCGGTGCCCCCGACGACGATCGGCAGTCGGCGCGCCTCCCAGGCCTCCGCCAAGGCGCGGCCGGCCTCCGCGAGGTAGTGGCCGACGGAAAAATTCACCGCGCCGTCGACCGTGCCGTAGAGGCGATGAGGCGCCAGCCGTTCCTCCTCGGGCGACGGCCGCGCGGTGAGGCGGTGCAGATCGCGATAGACCTGCATCGAATCGGCGTTGATCACCACGCCGCCGTGCCTGCGGGCCAGGGCCAGCGCCAGGGCCGACTTGCCCGAGGCGGTCGGCCCTGCGATGAGGATCGCCCGCATCCGCCCGTCCATGCCTGCCCCTCATCATCAACGCGCGGGCGGGACTGAGCCCCGCCAAGCCTGAGTGTGTCCGATGACCCTGGTCGCCACCCTGATAGCAAACCCCGAGCGCCCCGCCATCACCGACGCGGTGCTGGCCGAGGCCCGGCGGGTGCTGGCGACCGAGCACCAGCCGCGCATCCTGCACGGCGAGGTCGCGGCCGAGATCCTGGTCGAGGGTGCGCCCGCCGCGGCGCCGGCGCTCGCCGAGCGCCTGCGCAGGGCGCTCGGAGGCGAGCCGATCGACGTCGCCGTGCAGGTCTCAGGGCCGCACCGGCGCAAGCGGCTGTTCCTCGCCGACATGGATTCGACCATGATCGGCCAGGAATGCATCGACGAGCTCGCCGACCAAGTCGGCCTCAAGGCCCATGTGGCGGCGATCACCGAGCGGGCGATGCGGGGCGAGATCGCCTTCGAGCCGGCCCTGCGCGAGCGCGTCGCCCTGTTGAAGGGCTTAGCCCTGAACGCCATCGACGAGGTGATCGCGTCGCGCATCACCCTGACGCCGGGCGGGCGTACGCTGGTGCGCACGCTCAAGGCCCACGGCGCCTACACGGCTCTGGTGTCCGGCGGATTCACCCTGTTCACCGGGCCGGTGGCGGCGCAGATCGGGTTCGACGAGCACCGCTCGAACCGCCTCGAGACCGAGGGCGACCGGCTCGCCGGCACCGTCGCGGAGCCGATCGTCGGGCGCGACGCCAAGCGCGCGGCGCTGATCGAGCTGCGGAGCCGCTTCGGTCTCGATCCGGCCGAGACCCTGGCGGTCGGCGACGGCGCCAACGACCTGGCGATGCTGGAGGAGGCGGGCCTCGGGGTCGCGTTCCGGGCCAAGCCCGCCGTCGCCGCCGCCGCGCAGGCCCGCATCGATCACGGCGACCTCACGGGGCTCCTCTACCTGCAGGGCTTCGCGGCCGCTGAGTTCACCGAATAGGTTGCGTTCCGGGCAGCCCCCGCTACACGAGGCCGGATGTCGACCGGCCTGATTCACCATCCCGACGGCTGCCCGCGCTGCTGGTGGCCGGGCACCGACCCGCTCTACGTCGCCTATCACGACACCGAATGGGGCGTGCCGGAGCACGACGACCGCGCCCTCTACGAGAAGCTGATCCTCGACGGGTTCCAGGCCGGCCTGTCCTGGATCACCATCCTGCGCCGGCGCGACGGTTTTCGGAGTGCCTTCGCGGGTTTCGAGCCCGAGGCGATCGCGCGGTTCGGACCGGCCAAGGTCGAGGCGCTGATGCAGGATACCGGCATCATCCGCAACCGCGCCAAGATCGAGGCGACGATCCGCAGCGCGCGGGCCTATCTGGCGATCCAGGAGCGTGGCCCCGGCTTCTCGGCCTTCCTGTGGGACTTCGTCGACGGGCGCCCGCTCCAGCCGCGGCCTGCGACCCGCGCCGACATCCCGACCGAGAGCCCGGCGTCGCGGGCGCTGTCGAAGGCGCTCAAGGCGGAGGGGTTCGGCTTCTGCGGCCCGACCATCGTCTATGCCTTCATGCAGGCTGTTGGCATGATCAACGACCACCTCGTCGGCTGCTGCCGCCACGCCGCTTGCGCCGCCCTGCCGGGACCTTGCACGTCTCTGCGAGAGCCGGGCGGTCTCGGGACATCGCCCGAGGATCCCGCGTGACCCGCCAGCCGCGAGCGTGGCAGCGAATGCTGTCGGGACGGCGCCTCGACCTCCTCGATCCCTCGCCCCTCGACGTCGAGATCGTCGACATCGCCCACGGCCTCGCCCGGGTGGCGCGCTGGAACGGCCAGACCGCCGGCCCGCACGTCTTCTCGGTGGCCCAGCACGCGCTCCTCGTCGAGGCGATCGGCGGCGCCTTCGAGCCCGGCCTCGCGGCGGCCGGCCGGCTGGAGCTGCTTCTGCACGACGCGCCCGAATACGTGATCGGCGACATCATCTCGCCGTTCAAGGCGGCGATCGGCCATTCCTACAAGGCGGTGGAGACCCGGCTGCTCGCGGCGATCCGCCTGCGCTTCGGCCTGACGCCGGCGCCCTCGGCCGCAATGCAGCGCCTGATCAAGCGCGCCGACCGCTTGAGCGCCTATCTGGAGGCGACGCGCCTCGCCGGCTTCTCGCAAGTTGAGGCGGTGCGGGTCTTCGGCCGGCCCGACCGCCTCGACGCCGCCCTCGACTGCCTGCTCGAACCCTGGCCGACCGCCGAAGCGCAGGAGGCTTTCCTCACCCGCTTCCACGACTTGGCCGAGGCCTTGCAAGCTGTCCCCGTATCTTGAGCCTCCCGTTCCCTGAGCCGAAGGATTTGTCGTCGCCATGCCGACCCTGCACGTCTGCGCCCTGTCCCGCCTGCCCGAGACCGTGGCGGCGACGGGCGCGCGCCACGTGGTGACGCTGATCAATGTCGGCACGCCGGTGACGCGGCCCGCTTCCATCGCCGAAGCCGACCACCTGTTCGTCGGCATCAGCGACATCACCGACGCCATCGACGGCCACGTGCTGCCGGACGAGGCGCATGTGCGGCGGCTGCTCGATTTCGTGCGGGCCTGGCCGCGGGAGCAGCCGCTGGTGATCCACTGCTATGCCGGCATCAGCCGCTCGACGGCCGCAGCCTTCATCACGGCCTGCGCCCTGCGGCCGGACCGTGACGAGGCCGAGATCGCCCGCGACCTGCGCCAGGCGTCATCGTCGGCGACGCCGAATCGGCGCCTCGTCGCGGTGGCGGACGCGCTGCTGGAGCGGAATGGGCGCATGATCTCGGCTGTTGCGGCGATCGGCCGCGGCGCGGACGCCTTCGAGGGCGAGCCCTTCAGCGTCACCATCGACTGACTCCACTGTGGCCGAAACGCAGCCCTGGCGCTTAAACGGGCATCAGCGGTCCCATCGCGGCCCTGCGGCACCGCCGAAGGGTTGTTTCGCGCCATCTCACTCGCCATAACCCGTCGCTCATCATGGGAGCATCTTCGCGCATGTCCGCAGCCCGGTCCGATGCCAGCCGCGCGGCCGTCTCCGCACCCGCCGGCCCGGCCGGAACCGCGGATCTGCCGTTCGAGAAGGCCCTCGAGGAACTCGAGGGAATCGTCCAGCGCCTGGAACAGGGCAACGTGCCGCTCGACGAATCCGTCGCAATCTACGAGCGCGGCGAGGCCCTCAAGCGCCACTGCGAGACGCTGCTGCAGCGCGCCGAGGCGCGCATCCAGCGCATCACCCTCGGGGCGGACGGACGCGCCGCCGGGACGGCGCCGCTCGATGTCGCCTGATCGCTCCCAAACCTCCCGCCCCGGCTTCCGGCGGCGGGTTCTTCCCTTCCGGACGTGAGGATGGCTCCGGTGTCACCGCTCAATCTTCCCCTCCTCGACCGCGTCCGCGAGCCGGCGGATCTCCGCCAGCTGCCCGAGAGCGACCTCGCCCAGCTCGCCGCGGAGCTGCGGGCCGAGACCATCGACGCGGTCTCGGTGACCGGCGGCCAT
>JAEWKL010000548.1 GCA_023386115.1 Pseudomonadota bacterium | reverse complement strand
GCATCGACCTGCGCCAGGTCCGTGGCACGGGTCCGGCCGGCCGCATCGGCCACGACGACCTCGACGCCTTCCTGACCGCGCCGCCCGAGGAGACGGCCCCCGCTCCTGCCGGCCGCGCCCCGCGCATGGGTGTAGAGGAGATCAAGGTTATCGGCCTGCGCCGGCGCATCGCCCAGCGCATGGCCGACGCCAAGCGCCGCGTCGCCCACTTCTCCTACGTCGAGGAGGTCGACGTGACCGCGGTGGAGGAGCTGCGCGCGGCCCTCAACCAGCGCCACGGCGCGAGCCGCCCGAAGCTGACCCTGATCCCGTTCCTGGTCCAGGCCCTGGTGCGCGCCCTGCCGGACTTCCCGCAGATGAACGCCCATTACGACGACGAGGCGGAGGTGATCCACCGCCATGCCGGGATCCATGTCGGCATCGCCACGCAGACCCCGTCGGGCCTGATGGTGCCGGTGCTCCGCCACGCCGAGACCCGCGACGTGTGGAACGCAGCCGCCGAGGTGCGGCGCCTGGCGGACGCCGCCCGCAACGGGTTGGCGGCCCGCGACGAGCTCTCGGGTTCGACCATCACCATCACGTCGCTCGGGGCGCTCGGCGGCATCGTGACGACGCCGGTGATCAACCGGCCGGAAGTGGCGATCATCGGCGTCAACAAGCAGGTGATGCGCCCGGTCTGGCGCGATGGCGCCTTCGTGCCGCGCCTGACGATGAACCTCTCGGCGTCCTTCGACCATCGGGTGGTCGATGGCTACGACGCCGCCCTGTTCGTGCAGGCCCTGAAGGCCCTGCTCGAGACGCCCGCGACTTTGTTCATGGAGGCCTGACCCGTGGGCGAGATCACCACCAAGCTCCTGGTGCTCGGCGGCGGCCCGGGCGGCTACGTCGCGGCGATCCGTGCCGGCCAGCACGGCATCGACACCGTGCTGGTCGAGGAGAACCGGCTCGGGGGAACCTGCCTCAATGTCGGCTGCATCCCCTCGAAGGCGATGATCCACGCGGCCGAGGCCTTCCACGCGGCGGTTCTTCAGGCCGAGGATTCCTCCCCCTTCGGCCTCTCCGCCGGTCCGCCGCAGCTCGATTTCACCCGCACGGTGGCCTGGAAGGACGGCATCGTCGGGCGGCTCAACACCGGGGTGGCGTCGCTCCTGAAGCGCGGCGGGGTCAAGATCCTGCGCGGGCGTGGGCAAATGGTCGACGGCAAGACCTGCCTCGTCGAGACCGATACGGGGCCTGAGCGGGTGCGGGCCGAGCACGTGATCCTCGCCACCGGCTCGGTCCCGGCGGCGCTGCCGCACCTGCCCTTCGGCGGGCGGGTGATCTCCTCGACCGAGGCTCTGTCCCTGCAAAAGGTTCCCGCCACGATGGCGGTGGTGGGTGCCGGCTATATCGGGCTCGAACTCGGCACCGCCTTCGCCAAGCTCGGCGCCAAGGTCACGGTGGTCGAATTGGCCGATCGGATCCTGCCGGCCTATGATGCCGAGCTGACCCGGCCCGTGGCGCGGCGCCTCGGGGCGCTGGGAATCGAGATGCTGCTCGGCGCCAAGGCGACGGGGCTCTCGGCGGACGGGCTTTCCGTCGAGGCCGGGGCTGGGGCCCGAACCATTCCCGCCGAGGTGATCCTGGTCGCGGTCGGCCGCAAGGCGCGCACCCACGATCTCGGCCTCGACCGGCTCGACCTCGACATGAGCGGGCCGTTCATCCGCATCGACGAGCGCTGCTCGACCTCGATGCGCAACGTCTGGGCGGTCGGCGACGTCACCGGCGAGCCGATGCTGGCCCACCGGGCGATGGCGCAGGGCGAGATGGTGGCCGACCTCGTGGCGGGCCGCCGCCGCGCCTTCCACAAGGCGGCGATTCCGGCGGTCTGCTTCACCGATCCCGAAGTGGTCTCGGCCGGCCTGTCGCCGGAGGAGGCCCGGGCCGCCGGCCATGAGATCCGCACCGGCCTCTTCCCCTTCGCCGCCAATGGCCGCGCCATGACGCTCGGGGCCGAGGACGGCTTCGTGCGGGTGACGGCGCGGGCCGACAACCACCTGCTGCTCGGCATCCAGGCGGTGGGAGCCGGCGTCTCGGAACTGGCGGCGGGGTTCGGCCTGGCGCTGGAGATGGGCGCGCGGCTGGAGGACATCGCCGGCACGATCCACGCCCACCCGACCCTCGGCGAAGCCTTCCACGAGGCGAACCTGCGGGCGCTCGGCGAGGCTCTGCACATCTGAGTTGCGCCCCCTCGGGTGAATCGCCGCCCGATATGCGAGATCATCCCTCGTCGCGGGCCGCGGAGGGACGACGTGTGAGCGAGAAGAAGCGCCGGGCGACGGCCGCGGAGATCCGCGGCCGGGCCTTCGGCGACGTGATCGAGTGGCTGGAATACCGTGTCGCGGTCTGTCGCGACGGACTGGAGCGCTACACCGCGTCCCACGGCGCCGACAGCCGGGCCGCGGCGGCGGAACGCGCCGCGGCGTTCGAGGCCGAGCTGATCCTGCGCGAGATCGGGAAGCTGGCGCGCGAGGCGCCGCGCGCGAGGGCGTTTCGCGAGGCAGCGGAGGCGCGCCGCCGCTTCGTCGCCGCACAGCGGGAGCGGGTCGGCGAGGCAGACGCGCCGGAGGAGGCCTGACGGAACGCCGCTGCGGCCGCCACGATGCTCGGGCAGGCGAAGATTTTTTCCTCGCCGCATTGAATAGATCCGGGCCTGCGTGAAATACTGCGAAGACGGTCCCACCTCAGACGGGCCGCGATCCAGGGAGTATCGCCATGACGGGCCGGGGCTCACAGCGCCTGGGGAGATTCGTTTCCGTGCTCGCCCTCTGCCTCGCGGCGCAAGGCGCGCGGGCCGAGGTGAAGACCGGGCCGGTGCTGATGCATTGGGGACCGTGCGAGGCCTCCGGCGCCGTCCCCTACCCGGCCGGCAGCTTCGGCGATCGCGTCCTGGTGGTCGACGACCAGGACAACACCTTGCGCCTCTACAAGGCCGATGAATCCGGCCCGCCGCTGATGCTGAAGGGCGGCGACCTCGACGCGGCGCTGGCGACCAGCACGCGCGAGGAGCCCGCCAAGGCCGACCTCGAATCCCTCGCCTGGCTCGGCGGCGACCTGGTGCTGATGGGATCCCACGCCCGCGACGCGCAAGGGCGCACCCGCGAGGCCGCGCGCCAGATGCTCGCCCTCACGGTCGGCGGTGATGGGAAGGCGCCCGCGGTGGCGCCGAAGGGCCAGGCCTTCCAGGGCCTCGCGAAGGCCATCGCCGATCTCGACCCACGCCTGTCCGAGCGCATCGCCGTCGATACGGCGGCGAAAGCGAGCCTGAGCCCGCGCCGGCGCGGCCTCGCCATCGAGGGCCTGAGCCCGACGCCCGACGGCCGCGGCCTGTTCGTGGCCCTGCGCAACCCGCTCAACGCCGACAACGACGCCCTGGTGGTGCCGTTCGAGAATCCGGCCGAGGTGCTGGCGGGGGGCGCTGCGCCCAAGCTCGCGAAGCCGGTCGCCCTCGACCTCAAGGGCCGCGGCATCCGCGACATCGCCTATGCGCCGGGGATCAAGGCCTATTTCCTGATCGCCGGCGGCTCCGGCAGCGGCGGCGAGGCATCCGACCTCTACCGCTGGTCGGGCACCGCCGGCGAGGCGCCGACCCGCGTCGCGGGTGTGGCGGAGGCCTTGGCGGCTTTGCCCGATTTCCAGCCCGAGGGCCTGATCGTCGCTCCTGACGGTAAGAAGGTACAACTCCTCAGCGACGACGCCGATATCTGCCCGGCGCGCAAGCCGCAGGGGTTCCGGAGCGTGGTGCTGGAATTGGAGTGAGGGGGCCGCCCACTCCGCCGGCCGGACGATCGCGAGACCCTCATTTGGCACGCCGTTCGCCGCATGGGGAGTTGCCGGGCCGACATGCTCCCGTGATACCGCCACGCCTTCGAACGGACGCGTTCGAAGGCGCAGGCTGAGCCCGAACGGTCTCCCCGCGTACGGGGTCCCGGCGTGCTACGGCTGCGCCGCAGCGTCAGCCGTTGCGGACCACGCTGCCAGGAGGGCGGCTCGCGTTCGTAACCCTGTCGGCACCGGATCGGCGCGCTCGTCCTGGTCGAGTCGTGCGACGAGCAGCGTGCGCGCACCCTTCGTCGCCCAACCGACATACCAGCCATAGGCGTGCGCCTTGTCGGACACGCCGCTCCCATCGTGCGGATAGGCCGTGTCGGTCTTGCCGTGCACCTGCCAGCCACCGCCTGCGGCTGCGGGGCTGACCTCGACGACGTCCTCCGCCTTCGCGATCGCCTGCGCCGAGACCGGCAGTTCATGGTTGACCAGCCGGCGCAGGAAGACGACTTGCTCGTAGGGCGAAACTTGGAGCGACGACGCGATCCACGCGCGGTCGAGGCCGTTGGCCCTGCCGGGATCACCCGAGATGTCCGCATTCCCGAAGCCGAGCTTGCGCGCATACGCGGTCACGCGCGCCTCCCCCAGCGCGTGGGTGATGCGTTGCGAGTACCAGACGACGGAGTATTTGAGCCAGCGCGTCGGATCGGTCGGCTGCCGCCACGCCTCGCCACCCCAGTCAGGATCGCCCGCCTTGTAGGAGAGCACGGGCGCGTGGGCATCGGTGAGGACGCCGCTGTCGAAGCCCATGACGGCGAGTGGGATCTTGAAGGTCGAGGCGGGCGTCACCCGGGCGCGGCAGTCGCCTTGTTCGAGCAGCACGCGACCGGTGGTGGCATCCATCACGATGGTGCAGAGCGTGGCGCTCTGGGCAAGGCGAGGCGCGGAGGCTGCCAGGATCAGAGCAACGAGACCAGTCTGACGCATGGAAGCCCATGTCCGAGGCAAGGCTCCTCGCATGACACGCTCTGCGATGACAAGCGAGCAAGACTCCGGCCTCTCTGAGCAATCATCGTCGGCGACACGACGGCTTCCCACCGGCGGGCAGTCTCACGGGCTGCGGCCCGGGCGATGAAACATCTCGGGCCCTGCCGCGACAGACCGATCGGACGCACGCGGGCTCATCCCCCGCCGCCGAACGTCCCTCGACGAACGACCGTCACGCGTCTCGCTTCGGCTCAGCCGTCCTGCTTGCGGCTGTCCGCCTGTCCCGCCGCAGCAGCCGGAGCTGCCAGAACCCGAAAACCAGCACCGCCCCGGAGACCAGTCCGGCATCCAGCAGCGCGAACAGCGTCTCGCTCACGACGGGGCGGCGCCGCCGAGGCGGTCGCGCTCGCGCAAGGTCTCGATGAGGTCGAGCACGCGCACGGCCCGCCCGCCAAGGTTCCACCAGGCCGGCCGCGGCGCGGCGGGGGCGAGCGGCATCGCCGCCATCGCCTCGACCAGGAAGGTTGCCTCCGGC
>JAEWKL010000538.1 GCA_023386115.1 Pseudomonadota bacterium | reverse complement strand
GCATCGACCTGTCGATGCCGAGGCGTCCGGATGCCAAGGCGTCGGGCGCCTCAGTACCGACGCCCGTTCGGACTGAGCCGGCGCCTTCGGATCGCTCGAAAGCGCAGCGGCATGAGCCTGGCTTCGTCGCGCCATTATTCCATTATTCGGAACGATGAAGTGCGAACAGCGCGCATTCTCGGCGTCGCATGATTGGATCATCGTGCTTTCACGGATCGGGACCAACACCGTCCCGCCGATCGGGAAGCACGGTCATGAAGCTCTACCATCACCCCCTGTCCGGTCACGCGCACCGGGCGCGCCTGTTCCTCTCGCTGCTCGGCATCCCGCATGAAGCCGTCGAGGTCGACCTGAAGGCAGGCGCGCACAAGGCACCCGAGTTCCTCGCCCTGAACCCGTTCGGCCAGGTGCCGGTGCTCGACGACGACGGCACGATCGTCGCCGATTCGAACGCCATCCTGGTCTACGTCGCCAGGAAGCTCGGGCGGACCGACTGGCTGCCGGAGGATCCGCAGGGCGCGGCGGCGGTCCAGCGCTGGCTGTCGGTCGCGGCCGGGGACTTGGCCTACGGCCCGGCCGCGGCGCGGCTCGTCACGGTGTTCGGCGCCTCCTTCAACCCCGAGGAGGTGATCGGCCGGGCGCACACGCTGCTGCGGCGCCTCGAGTCGCATCTCGCCGACCGGGATTGGCTGGTGGGCGAGAGCCCGACCATCGCGGATGTCGCGCTCTACAGCTACCTGGCGCGTGCGCCCGAGGGCAATGTCGACCTGTCGGGCTACCCGCATGTCGGCGCCTTCCTCCGCCGGATCGAGGCCCTGCCGGGCTTCCTTGCCTTCGCTCAGACGCCGGCCGGCCTCACCGCCGCCGCGTGACCGCACCCGGGCGGGCCATCCGGTGCGCCCGTCGCCCATCCGCAGAAGGATCGTGCCATGAGTGATGGTCTGACCCCAGTGAGGCTCCCGGCGTCGCAAGCCTCGCCTTGGCATCCGGGCGAGCGGGCGATCCAGGAGCAGGTCGGCGTCGCCGACCGCATGGAGGAGGTCGGCCGGCGCGTGGTGCGGGACTTCATGCCCGAGCAGCACCGCGCCTTCTTCGCCCAGATTCCCTTCGTCGTGGCCGGCAGCGTCGACGACCGGGGCGACGCCTGGGCGACGCTCATCGCCGGCCTGCCGGGCTTCGTCGCCTCGCCGTCGCCGACGAGCCTCACCCTCGCGGCGCGGCCCGATCCCGCCGATCCGGCGAGCGCGGGCCTGCGCGACGGCGAGGCCGTCGGGCTGCTCGGCATCGAACTGCACACCCGCCGTCGCAACCGCGTCAACGGGGTCATCCTGGCCTCCAACGACGATGCCTTGCGCATCGCGGTCGATCAGAGTTTCGGCAACTGCCCGCAATACATCCAGCTGCGCGACGCCACCTTCGCTCGCGACCCGCGCGTTCCCGTCGCGGGCGAGGTCGAGGAGAGCGAAGGGCTCGACGCGTCGGCCCGCGCGATGGTGGAGGCCGCCGATACCTTCTTCGTCGCCTCCTATGCCGAGCGCGACGAGAGCACTCAGGCTCGCCGCCAGGTCGACGTCTCGCATCGCGGCGGCAAGGCCGGCTTCGTCCGGGTTGCCGCCGACGGGACGCTGACGATCCCCGACTTCGCCGGCAATCTCTTCTTCGCGACGCTCGGCAACATCCTGCTGAACGGCAGGGCCGGCCTGGTCTTCGCCGATTTCGAGACCGGCGACCTGCTGCAGATGACCGGCGACGCCGAGATCGTCCTGTCCTCGCCCGAGATCGCCGCCTTCCAGGGCGCCGAGCGACTCTGGACGTTCAGGCCGCGCCGGGTGGTGCGCCGGCGGGGCGCACTGCCCCTGCGCTGGAGCTTCCGGGCGGAGGGCTGGTCGCCCCATTCCCTGATGACCGGCGACTGGCGCGAGGCGGCCGACCGGCTCCGCGCCGCGGAGCTTGCGACGCGGTGGCGACCGTTCACGGTCACGAAGATCGTCGACGAGAGCCGTGCGATCCGCTCCTTCCACCTTCTGCCGGCGGACGGGTCCGGGCTCGTCCCGCACCGGGCCGGTCAGCATCTGCCGATCCGCCTGACGCTCCCCGGCGCGGACCGGCCCGTCATCCGCACCTATACCCTGTCGGTCGCGCCCTCGGACGCGGTCTACCGGATCAGCGTCAAGCGGGACGGCGCGGTATCCGCCCACCTGCACGACCATCTGCGGGTGGGCGACACGATCGAGGCGCGGGCGCCGGAAGGCGGCTTCACCATCGACGCGCAGGCGACGCGCCCGGCCGTGCTGCTCGCCGGCGGCATCGGCATCACGCCGCTCCTCGCGATGCTGCGCCATCTCGTCTACGAGGGCCTGCGCACGAGGAGCATCCGACCCACGACCCTGATCCAGGCGGCCCGCACCCGGGACGACCGTCCTTTCGGGCAGGAACTGGCCGCTCTCGCCGCGGCGGCGGGCGGGGCGGTCCGGATCGTGCGGGTGCTGAGCGATCCGGGCGACGCCGTGGCGGGCGTCGATTACGACGCCGCGGGCCGGATCGACGGGGCGCTTCTCTCCCGGATCCTGCCCTTCGGCGATGACGATTTCTATCTCTGCGGGCCGTCCGCCTTCACCCAGGCGCTCTATGACGGCCTGCGCGGCCTGAACGTCGCCGACGACCGCATCCACGCCGAGGCGTTCGGGCCCTCGTCGCTGGTGAGACGCGTCCCGGCCGATCACGCGGCGCCGGAGCGGCCTCCCGCCGCCGCCGAGCCGGTCGCGGTCGCCTTCCTGACCTCGTTCAAGGAGGCGCGCTGGACGCCGGACTCGGGCACGCTCCTGGAACTCGCCGAAACCCGCGGCCTCAATCCGGAATTCAGCTGCCGGGCCGGCACCTGCGGGACCTGCCGGACCAAGCTCCTCGCCGGGGCGGTCGCCTATCGGGGCGAGCCCACCGCCCCCGTCGCAGCCGACGAGGTCCTGATCTGCTGCGCGGTTCCCGCCGCGGGAAGCGGGCCCGTCCAGCTGGCGCTGTAGAGACGTGCCCTTGGGACCTCGTCCCGCTCCCGAACGCGAAAAGCCCCGCCCGGAGCGATCCGGGCGGGGCGCGTCACGTCCTTGAGACCGTGCAGCCTCGACCTTACTCGGCCGCGACCTTGTGGGCCTGCGAGCCGTCCGTGTAGGTCTCCGACTTCAGGCGCTGGCCCGGCGCGGCCCGGCCCGGCAGAGGCGGCAGGGCCTTGGCCTTCTCGAGGTCGATCCCGGCGCCCTCCGCCACCCGGCGGCCGTATTCCTCGTCGGCGTGCCAGAAGTGCCAGACCATCCGGAGCTGGATCGCCTCGGGGCACTCCTTCATGTCGGCCACGAGGTTGGCGATCAGGTCCTCACGCTCCCACGCCTCGAAGGAGCGGTAGCGCTCGCCGGCCTGGGCGTAATCGTCCTCGGTGCGGCTGGTCTGGTACCGGCCGAGCTTGCCCTCGACCGGCTGGTGGTACTCCTTCGCGGGCTTCGGCGCCTCGCGCAGGCCTTGGGCCAAGGTGCTCGGCTCGTAGTTGATGTGCTTGTTCTCGCCGACGCCGTCGACATAGAACGTCATCTGGCCGTCGCGCTGGTTGGTGCTGGTCTTCACGCCCGGAGCCGGCGCGTTGATCGGCAGCTGCAGGTAGTTCGGGCCGACGCGGTAGCGCTGGGTGTCCGAGTAGGACAGGGTGCGCCCCTGGAGCATCTTGTCGTCCGAGAAGTCGATCCCGTCGACCAGCACGCCGGTGCCGAAGGCCGACTGCTCGACATCGGCGAAGAAGTTGTCCGGCACCCGGTCGAGCACCATGCGGCCGCACTTCAGGAGCGGGAACTGGTCCTCGGGCCAGCGCTTGGTGTCGTCGAGGGGATCGAACGACAGGTGGTCGTTCGGGCCGTCCGGCATGATCTGGACCGCGAATTCCCATTCGGGGAAGTTGCCGGCCGCGATGTTGTCGTACAGGTCCTTGGTCGCGTGGCCGACATCACGCCCTTGGATCTCGGCGGCCTGGGCCGAGGTCAGGTTGCGGACGCCCTGCTTCGGGATCCAGTGGAACTTGCAGAGATGCGCCACACCCTGGTCGTTGACCAGCTTGTAGGTGTTGACGCCCGAGCCTTCCATCTCGCGATAATTGGCCGGGATGCCCCACGGCGACTTCAGCCAGGTCACCATGTGGATCGACTCGGGGTGCGCCGCCACGAAGTCGAAGAAGCGCCAGGCCTCCTGGCGGTTGGTCACCGGGTCGGGCTTGAAGGCGTGGATCATGTCCGGGAACTTGATGGCGTCCCGGATGAAGAAGATCTTCAGGTTGTTGCCGACGAGGTCCCAGTTGCCGTCGACGGTCTTGAACTTCACCGCGAAGCCGCGCGGGTCGCGGGCGGTCTCCGGGCTCTCCTTGGCGCCGGCCACGGTCGAGAAGCGCACGAACATCGGCGTCTTCACGCCGGTCTCGGTGAGGACGCGGGCGCGGGTGTACTTGGAGGCCGGCTCGTCGCCGATCGTGCCGTAGGCCTCGAAATAGCCGTGGGCGCCGGCGCCGCGGGCATGCACCACGCGCTCGGGGATCCGCTCACGGTCGAAATGGGTGATCTTCTCGATGAACTGGTAGTTCTCGAGGGTCGCCGGGCCACGCTCGCCGACCGTGCGCAGGCTCTGATTGTCGCGGACCGGATGGCCCTGGCGGGTCGTCAGGATCGGGCGTTGGTCGCTCATGGAATCTCCTCTGGCGTGCAGGCGAAGGGCGCCGGAACCCGGACCCCGTGCGAGGAACCGCTCACATAGGGTGTCGGCTGGCAGCCCAACACCCTGGAACTGCTCTCGCTCCAACCTATGACCCCCGCGTGACTCGAAAACAAATGCATCGTTACGAAGCTTGTGATAGGCGCAGCCTATGAACGTCTCCGGCCTGTCCTTGCGAGACCTCGAATACGTCGTGGCGGTCGCGGAAGAGGGCCATTTCGGCCGCGCCGCCGAGCGCTGCGCCGTGAGCCAGCCGACCTTGAGCGTGCAGGTGCGCAAGCTGGAGGAGGCCCTGGGCCTCGTCCTGTTCGAGCGCTCGAACCGCCGGGTGCTGATGACCCCGAGCGGCCAGGCGGTGGTGCGCCAGGCCCGCGCGGTGCTCGCGGAAGCGCGAGCGCTGCTGCTGCTCGCCCGCGAGGGCACCGGCCACGGCCTGCGGGGCCGCGTCGTCCTGGCGGCGATCCAGACGCTGGGGCCCTACCTGTTCCCGCAGGTGCTGCGCGGGCTGCGCCAGGCCTTTCCGCATCTCTCCTTGAATCTGAGCGAGGGGCGCACGGCGGAGATCCTCGACGCCTTGCGCGAGGGCCGGGCCGATGCGGCCCTGATCTCCCTGCCGATCCCCGATTCGGGGCTGACGGTCGCCCCCCTCTTCGACGAGCCGTTCCTGCTGGCCTGCCCGGCCGAGCACGCCTTCGCGGGCGGGCCTGCACCGCGTCCCGGCGACCTCGCCGGCCCGGACCTCCTGCTCCTCGACGAGGGCAACTGCCTGCGCGACCAGGCGGTGGCGGCCTGCGGCGCCGGGCCGGCGAGCGGGCGCCACGCCACCAGCCTCGAGACCCTGCGCTCGATGGTGGCGGCGGGGGCGGGCTACACC
>JAEWKL010000440.1 GCA_023386115.1 Pseudomonadota bacterium | reverse complement strand
AGTCGTCGGCAGCGTCAGATGTTTAAAAGAGACCGGCCCGGCCGGGCCTGCACCCTCCGGTGCCGCGTCGTCCTGATCCCAGTCCTCCGGCAGCAGATCAAAGCTCGGGCGCGGCGGCGTGAAATGGCTGCCGAGGTGACTCGCCTGGTCCGGGAACGGGGCCGGCGGCTCCGCGATCCGATCGCCGGCCTTCATCAGGGCGTCGAGGTCGAGCGGCAGGGCGACGGAGGGGCGGGCACTTTCCAGCGGATCCTCCTCCGGCGGGAAAGGGTCGCCGGTCAGCCGTTGCGGGTTCGACAGATCGGGCGGCCTCACGAAGCGCGTCGGCGCATCGGCAGGGTCGACATGCGGGTCGTCATCCGGGTCGGCGGGCGCCTCGAAGCGGACTTCGATCTCGTAGCTCCCGAAGGTCAGCCGATCGTGATCCCGCAAGGGATAGGGCAGGCCGCTTTCCAGGCTGCTGCCGTTGAGGAGCGTGCCGTTCGAGCTGCTGTCGGTCACGAGCCATGCGTCGCCACGCGCCTCGATCCGGCAGTGCTGCTTGGACAGGATCTTGTCCGGATCCGGAAGAACCCAGTCGCAATCGCTGCCGCGCCCGATCGTCAGCTGGCCGCCGGGAACGTCCCGCCGCTCGGCGCCCACCCCCGCAGGACAGCGGGTCATGGCGAGGATCACGCCCATGCTAACTGGTCCGCCGCATCACCACGGCCTCATCCGATGAGGACCGTCGGACAGCCCTGCACGATCGCCCCGCCATGCGCGCAGAGGTCGCCGATCCGCGCTGCGGGCTTGCCGCCGATGAGAACCGTCAGTGACCCCATCCGGATCAGGTCGGTTGGCCCCACGCAGGTGGCCGCGTCGCCCACGCGGGCCGCCGGAACGCCGCCGATCAGCACCGACTGGCACCCCTGCACGATCGGGCCGCCGACATGCGGGATTGGTCCGGTCGTGGCGGGGCAGACGTGGTTGTCGGTGATTCGCGCTGCGGGCGATCGGGGCAAGGTTCGCCTCCTCCGGGTGTGTCGCGGATCCTCGTGAGCGATCACCGCGGTCAATTGATCTTGATCAACGGACCGCTGATGACGATGCCGAGTTTGGAGATCTCAATCCGGCTCTGTCCGGATTTCAGGGTAATCGTTCCGAGATCGGCGGTGATGGAAATGTCTCCGCGCTGGCTCTCTATGGTTTCGTTGCGACCTATCGTGACGGTCTCATCCTGCTTGACAACGACGTTGCGATCATGCTCGACGGTGATAGACTGATCGTTCTCGACCTCGACCGTGTGGTTATTCTGCGTGTGGAGGTAGACGAGTTCGCGGCCCTTGGCGTCGTCGAACGACAATTCGTTGAAGTCGCGCGTCCCGCCCTTCGGCGTCGAGCGGCTGCGGAAGCCCTGCTTGTTCTGCTCCCGCGGGATGGCGAAGACCGGCTGGTCGTCCTGATGGTAGAAGCAGCCGACGACGACCGGATTGTCCGGGTCGCCGTTCATGAAGGAGATGCCCACCTCCGTGCCGACGCGTGGCAGGTGCTGCCAGCCCCACCGGCTGCCCGACCAGGCGTGCAGAACGCGCACGAAGATCGACTTGGCCGCATTGGTGTCCTTCCGGTGATCGAAGAGCGGCTGGACCTTGATGCGCGCGAGTTCATCGGCGTGGATCTCCTGGCCGGCCTCGCCGAGAACGATGGCGGAGAAGATGCCGGTCATGGCCGGACGCGGGATCGTGAGGTCGTCGCGCCACGCCACCGCGTGCCGGAAGCAGATGAATTCGCAGTCGTAGGCCGGGGGCGCGGTGCCGCCGAGCCAGGTCTCGTCGCTGGCCCGGTGCGTCACGCCCTGGACCACGAAGTCGACGTTCGTCGCCTGGGTCACGGGGTCGCTGGCGAGCGTGAAGCGCCGCCCCGCCGACATGCGGGGATCGAAACCGTGTCCGCGGCACAACGCGGCGGCGGCCTCGGCGGCCTCCTGACGAAACCGGGCGCGATCCTCGGCGACCGCCTTGTCCATCGTCATGGCCGGCCAGCGGTACACGCTCCGCTTGCCGGCGCCGGCGGTCCCGAGCCGCGTCCGCTGCTGACCCTCGACGGGACGCTGCGGCTTCTCGGGATCGTAATCCTGGATCCGCACGCTGCCCGATGCGGTGGTCAGGCCTTCGCTCCAGTCGTCGATGATGTCGACGTTGTCGCCCTGGACGATGACCCGGTGCACCGCACCGTCCTGGGGACGGAAGATCTGATTCCTATTCGCGATCACAAGCGTGTGCTTGTTCTCTTCATGTTCGAAGAAATAGAAGTAGCCGCTCTCCTGCATGATTCTCTGGATAAATTGGAGATTGGTCTCGTCGAACTGGGTCGTGTAGGGCCGGACGGTGGCGCGGCCGAAGAGGCGGAAATCGACGGCGGAGACGTCGTGCTCGCTGAAGACGTCCCTGAGGATCTGCTCGGCCGTCTGCTGCTGGAAGATCCGGCAATCGACCGTCTGGTCGAGGAACCAGAGCCGCGGGACCACCTCCAGCCTGTACTCCCAGCGTCCGCGCCGCTCGAGGCCGACGGACTCGACGCGGCGGACGATGCCGTGGAAGTGGCGATCGGTGCCGTCCTTGCGCCGGACCATCAGGCCGACCGGCTTGTAGAGCAGCCGGTCGGGATTGATCGACCGCTCGGTCGACACCGCCGTAATGTCGATCTCGTAGGGGGCGCTGATCCGCTCCCGCGCCGTCATCGCGACCGCGTGGAGCGTCCCGGGTTGAAATGGCTGACGCTCGTCGCCGAGGGGCGTGTCGAGCAGCAGCAGCGGCGACAGGCCGCCCGTCACGACCGGCCGGCCCCGCAGGCAGGCGGGAGCCCTGCGACTGCGCCCGGGCAGCGCGGTCCGTCGGACACGATGTCGGCACGAGCCATGATAAGTCTTCGCCGTCCTTTGTCGTTCCTTGAATCCGATGGCACCGCGAGCGAATCGAAATTGTGAGATGCATTCATCGGGATCAAGAGATCGATCCTGAAGATTACGCCATGATTTCAGCGGCCGGCCGTCGCGTTACATCGGTAATCCTGGGTCGGACTGGGAGAGCAGCGGCCCGTCGGTCCCGAGGCCGCCCTGCGCGCGGTCAACAGACCATGACCGGGGGGGCCGTTCTCGAATGCCTGTCGAATCTTTGGTTGGGCTTCGAAAATCCGAGATTGGTGAATGGCCCGATGCGTCAGCCTCCTGGGCCGCTGAGATCACTCCGGTCGCGACCAGGCGGGAGGCCGTGACTGATCCTCCCTCGGTTTCGCGGCTCTCCCGCACTTTGCGTGGGTCAGGCAGCGATGAGGGTGTAGCGACGGAGGAGTGCGAAGCTGGCGCGACCGTACATGGTGCGCTTGATCATCTTCAACCGACTGATCTGCCCTTCCGCCTGAGCGTTGCTCCACGACGTCGTCAGTGGCGCTCGAACGGCCGCTCTATCCTGCGCCAAACCGGCCGCGAAGCTCTCGAGCGCAGCGACACCGCAGGTCCGGGTCTCGAGCAGTCATCTGTCGAGCTCACCGGCAGGGTCTGCCGGCCGGTCGCCACCCACCCCACAAGCACGCACGAGCATCGTGAACCGCCGCGCCAAATCGGCGACCCGTGCAGCTTCAGGATCCTGCTGGATGCGCGCGAGGTCAGTTGCGGCGCGGGGCTGTACCAGTACATCCTGCGCGACGAGAGCCTGCACCTGAATTTCGGCATCGACGTCATCAACCAGATCAGGGCGGAGAACCCGCACCTATGGACCCGGGCGTTCCAGGACGAGATCCGGGGCATGCTGCGCGAGGCCGCGGCCCTCGAGGCCGCCTATGGTCGGGATACGATGCCCCGCGGCTTCCACGGCCTCAACGCGGTGCTGTGCGAGCAGTACATGCACTTCATCGCCAACCGGGGTTGCGCTCAGCTCGGCCTCGCGCCGGTCTTCGCCGAGACCGAGAACCCGTTCCCATGGATGTCGGAGGCGATGGACCTCAAGAAGGAGAAGAACTTCTTCGAGACCCGCGTGACCGAGTACCAGAACGGGGGGGCCCTGGCCTGGGATTGACGCAGGGCGAATGACAGGCAGCGACCGCCGACCTAAACTGGAAGCCGGACAAGCAGGAAGGGAACGATCCTCGTGGATCGCCCGCAGTCGCCGGGCGATCTTTCTACGCAGCTCCGCACCGTTTGACGTGGTGCGGGTGAGGGCCGGTCCCGGCCTACAGCCGCGTCTGCCGGGCATCTTCCCTGTCGACTGGCTACCCGATACCGGCTCCTTCCTGTATCGGGGAGCCATCCTATGAAAGCGTGAGGTTAAGTGCGTCGCTTTCCGCCCGAGAGGATCGTCTGCCTGACCGAGGAGACGGTCGAGACCCTGTACCTGCTCGGCGAGGATCATCGCATCGTCGGCGTGTCCGGCTACGCGGTCCGGCCACCGCAGGTCCGCCGGGAGAAGCCGCGCGTGTCGGCCTTCACCTCGGCCGACATCCCGAAGATCTTGGGCCTCGAACCCGACCTCGTCCTCACCTTCTCGGACCTGCAGGCAGGCATCGTCGCCGACCTGATCCAGGCCGGCGTGGCGGTGCACGCGTTCAATCACCGCGACGTTGCGGGCATCCTGGCGATGATTCGCCTGCTCGGCTCGCTCGTCGGGGTCCCGGGGAAGGCGGAGGCACTGGCGCGGGGCGACGAGGACAGGCTCGCGGCGATTCGCGCCGCGACCGCCGGCCTGCCTCGGCCGCGGGTCTACTTCGAGGAATGGGACGAGCCGTTGATCTCCGGGATCGGCTGGGTCTCGGAACTCGTCGAGGTCGCGGGCGGCGACGATGTCTTCTCCGCGCTGCGCGCGGGCCAGGCCGCTCGCGACCGGATCGTCGCGTCGGATCAGGTGGTCGCGGCCCGGCCCGAGCTGATCCTGGCGTCGTGGTGCGGCAAGAAGGTGGTGCCGGAGCGGATCGCCTCGCGGCCCGGGTGGGCCGAGATCCCGGCGGTGCGCTCTGGACGCATCGTCGAGATCAAGTCGCCCCTCATCCTGCAGCCGGGTCCCGCCGCGCTGACCGACGGCCTCGACGCGATCCGCAGCGCGATCGATGCGAGCCGGCTGGCCACCCGCCAGTGAAACTGTGCAAAGAGTCATTATTCTGTGTGACAGCGGCGAGCAGTCGGTGAGTTTTCGAGAGTTGGGTGTGATTAGGCGTGGAATAAGGGCCCCGTTTCCGGGGTGATCGGCATCCAAACGGGACCCCCAGGATACTTCATCCAGACTGCTTCCCGCACTCGGAACGGGAGGCTCGCGGAGGATGTTGGTCGTGGAGACGGTCGCGAAGATCCGCCGCGCGTACTTCGTGCAGCATAAGCCGATCAAGCAGATCTGCCGGGAGCTGAAGCTCTCCCGCAAGGTCGTCAGGAAGGTGATCCGCTCGGAGGCAACCGCCTTCCGCTACACCCGCAGCGTCCAGCCTGCACCCAAGCTCGGACCCTGGCGCGACGAACTCGACCAGATGCTGACGGCCAATGCCGGGAAGCCGGTGCGGGAGCGGTTGACGCTGACCCGGATCTTCGAGGCGCTGCGGGGCTCGGCTACGAGGGCGGCTATGATGCCGTCCGCCGCTACGCCAAGACTTGGAAGCGCCAGCAGGCCAGCGTGACGGCTCCCGCCTTCGTGCCGCTCGCCTTCGTCCCGGGCGAGGCCTACCAGTTCGACTGGAGCCACGAGATCGTCCTGATCGCCGGCGTCACCACGACCGTTAAGGTCGCTCAAGTCCGGCTCTGCCACTCGCGCATGCTGTTCGTGCGCGCCTATCCGCGCGAGAGCCAGGAGATGGTCTTCGACGCCCACGACCGGGCGTTCGCCTTCTTCCGCGGCACCTGCCAGCGGGGGATCTACGACAACATGAAGACCGCGGTCGAGACGATCTTCGTCGGGCGCGAGCGCGCCTACAACCGCCGCTTCCTGCAGATGTGCTCGCACTACCTCGTCGAACCCGTGGCCTTTACGCCGGCGTCCGGCTGGGAGAAGGGGCAGGTCGAGAACCAGGTCGGGCTGGTGCGCGAGCGCCTGTTCACCCCGCGCGTCCGGGTGAGAAGCTACGACGAGTTCAACGCCCTGCTGCTCGACGGGGTCGTCGCCTACGCCATCCCGAGCAGCGCGACCTGACGATCTGGCAGGCCTTCGAAGCCGAACGGGGAGCCCTGGTCCCCTACGCCGGACGCTTCGACGGCTTCCACGCCGTACCGGCGGCCGTGTCCTCGACCTGCCTGGTGCGCTTCGACAACAACAAGTACTCGGTCATGGCCTCGGCCATCGGTCGCCCGGTCGAAGTGCGCGCCTATGCCGAGCGCATCGAGATCCGCCAGGACGGGCGCGTCGTCGTCGAGCACCCGCGGGCCTTCGGCCGCGGCCAGACGGTGTTCGACCCCTGGCACTACGTCCCCGTGCTCGCCCGCAAGCCCGGCGCGCTGCGCAACGGCGCACCGTTCAAGGACTGGATCCTGCCCGCCGCCCTCGAACGGATCCGCCGCAAGCTCGCCGGCAGCGCCGACGGCGACCGCCAGATGGTCGAGATCCTCACCGCCGTGCTCGGCGACGGCCTCTCCGCGGTCGAAGCGGCCTGCGCCGAGGCACTGCGCGAGGGCGTGCACTCGGCCGACGTGGTGCTCAACATCCTGGCCCGCCAGCGGGAGCCGCCTACGCCCGTCTCACTGCTGACGCCCGAGAGCCTGCGGCTGCACCACGAGCCGGTCGCCGACTGTGCCCGCTACGACAGCCTGAGGAGAGCCCCATGATGGAACGTCAGCAGATCCTCGCCACCATGGGCGAGCTGAAGCTGTTCGGGATGAAGGCGGCCTACGACGAGATCATCAAGGTCGCCCTCAAGCGCAGCCACGAACCGCAGCAGATCGTCGGTGACCTGTTGCAGGCCGAGATCAGCGAGAAGCAGGAGCGCTCGATCCGCTACCAGATGACGATTGCCAAGCTGCCCCTGGCCAAGGACCTCGCCGAGTTCGCCTTTGCCGAGACGCCGATCAACGAGGGTCTGGTGCGCGACCTCTGCGGCGGCGAGTTCCTGGCCCACCAGCGCAACGTCGTGCTGGTGGGCGGCACCGGCACGGGCAAGGCGCATCTGGCTATCGCGGTCGCCCGGTCGTGCATCCGGGATGGGGCACGGGCCCGGTTCTACAACGTGGTCGACCTCGTCAACCGGCTCGAAGCCGAGGCGCGAGCCGGCCGGCAGGGCCGCATCGCCGCCCACCTCGCCCGGCTCGCTCTGGTGGTGCGGGACGAGCTCGGCTACCTGCCGTTCGAGCAGTCGGGCGGTCAGCTGCTGTTCCACCTGATCAGCCGGCTCTACGAGACCACCTCGATCGTGGTGACGACCAATCTGGCGTTCGGGGAGTGGCCGAGCGTGTTTGCCGGCGACGCCAAGATGACGACGGCGCTGCTCGATCGACTGACCCACCACTGCGAGATCGTCGAGACCGGCAACGAGAGCTGGCGCTTCAAGAACCGGGCGTGAGGGCGGCCTGCGCGCAGCTCATCCTGGACCCCTGCTCAGCCCGGCTGCGCCATCCCGACCCGCTTCGCCGGGCTGAGCAGGGGCGTCGCGCCACGCGCAACAAAGGGTCCCGATTGGACGCCGATCAGGGGTCCCGTTCCGATGCCGTTTGACATGGATGTCGGCGAGTTGCCTGCGGTAAGCCTCCGCCGCGTACTGGCTGCCCCGATCCGAGTACAGATGAGCCCGGCAGAGGGTCGCTGCCGTTGGGTCGTCATCATCAGAGCGGCCGATGTCAACTCAGTCCGCATGTGGTCGCGCATCGACCAGCCGACGATCTTGCGAGTGGCGAGATCAAGGACGGCGGCCAGGTAGAGCCACCCTTCTGCCGTGGGCAGGTAGGTGATGTCCGCCAGCCAGACCTGGTTGGGCAACGCGGCCGAGAACTGCTGCTTGAGGAGGTTGGAGGCGATCGGAAGGTCGTGTCGGCTGTCGGTCGTGCAGGGCCGGAACCGACGCCCCGCCAGGGCCCGGATGCCATGGCGACGCATCAGGCGCTCCACCCGCCCGCGGCTGGCTGTGCGGCCCTCCGCGCGCAGGGCCGCATGCACCCGAGGCGAGCCATATCGCCTCTGATGCCCGGCATGGATCCGCTGCACGTCCTCGAGGAGTTGCCGGTTGAATGCTGATCGGGCGCTCTCAGGACGCGATCGCCAGCCGTAGTACCCGCTGCGGGACACTCCGAGCACGCGTCACAGGCTCCTCCCCGGTTCAGGGAGGCAGTGAATCACCTCCACGACCCGGTGAAAACCCGCACGAGTCAGAACCTAAGCGCGGCGGTATTATATGAGCCAGGGCCGGACCGAGATACGCACCTCACTGCTGCGACCCGTCTCGTATTAGATCAGGTAGGTGTGCGTTCAGCAAAGTCCTGCTTAAATTCCTGCAATTCTGTCGCGTTCAAGTCCGACACAGCCCAGAACACGAGCCCGACCTGTGTCCATCGAAGCAAGTTGTAGCCATCCCGCGACATGTGAGCTAAACTTCCCTCATTCAATGTTGATGTTTCCGGCCAGATGAACATATTGATGAAGTGTCCGCGCCGCTTGTACACCAGTGCGGCTACGACTCGCCCGCCAACGTAGTCAAGCCGCCCGCCGACGAGCGTGAAGCCTCGGTCCGAGAGGTCGGCCACGGGCGGAGCGAAGCTGATCTTACCTGCGAACCACGGTTTCACGTTGTGCTGATCTGAAGTCGCAACATCCGTCAGGTGGCTGGCCAAGAGAGAGCGCACGTGCCCCGACACCAGTTCGTCGGGCAAGCTTGACCCACCGTGCTCGATGCCCCTTGGGAGAACTGCGAACAAGGCCAGACACGCGGCAAGGGCTATAGCGATCGGCCAGCGCTCCAATATCCTTCGGCCCCGGACTGGAACCGGGCTCATCGCCCCTTCCTCCATGGGTGGGTCCAGGGGCGCTGGAGAAATCCTCTCCATCGCGATAGCGACCCGGATGCGTTCGTGCAGGTAATCGGGTGCACGGTAGCGGACGCCAGCCGTGCTCCGCCGCTCTCGCCCCGCACGCAGACGCTCGTAGTGGTCGGCGCAGCTTCCGCAGCGGGCCAGATGGGCCTCGACGTGCAGGGTGTTGGATGCGTCGAGTTCGCCATCAAGCAAGCCTTGCAGCAGGAGGGCTTGATCGGCGCAGGGCTCGCTCGTTGTGGGGGTCGTCATCGAACCTCGTGCTCCCTGCGGGGTCCCGGTCGAAGCCTGTCCTCGCCAAGGTCCTGCCGCCACGCCGCATCGAACATCCCACGCGCGCGGGCGAGGCGTGACATCACCGTGCCGATCGGCGCGCCCGTGATCTCGGCGATCTGGCGGTAGGACAGGTCCTCCATCTCGCGCAGGACGAGGACCTCCCGGAACGGCCCCGGCAGCGTCTCGATCAGACGACGCACCGCGGCAGCCTCGTCATCGCGCAGCAGCGCAGCTTCCGGTGTGATCGGCTCGCGATCCCAGGGATCGTCCCGCGGCTCGTCTTCGGCTCCCTGCCCACGATCACCTGAAAGGCTTGCAGGAGCCGCTCCACTCCGCATGGCGACCCAGTTCCGGACGCAGTTGCGAACGATCGCGAGCAACCACGCTCGCGCGTCACCGCCGCGATAGCCGTCGAAGCCCCGGAGGGCGCGCAGGATGGCTTCCTGCACGATGTCCTCGGCGGCGTCCGGATCCCGGGTGAGAAAGCGCGCAACGTTGTAGGCCGCGTCGAGGTGCGGCAGCACCGTGCTGGTGAAGCGGGCTGCCGCATCCGACATCAGCACCCAGCCTTTCGCCTCGCCACGGCTTCGACGCCAGAGGGGGAAGCCTGGGCATGCAGGATCGTGTCCGCCGAGGGCGGAGCGGTCCGTTCCGACATCGCCGCGAGGGCGCCGAGCAGGCTCGCGTAGAGCACGAGGCCTGCGACGGCGTCGGCGCGCGACACCGTGTGATTACCGGGATGGTAGAATGATCCACCGCTCGCCGACCAGCCCTCGCGATGTCTCCTCGGCAGAGGTCTCATGGCGTCGGTCCCGGAATACCGGCGAGTGCCACCACCACGGTGCCGACCATGTGAGGGTGCAGCGAGCAGAAGTAGCGGTAGCGCCCTGCCTTCTCGAAGGTGAAGCTGTAACGATCGTCGGTGTCGAGGGTCCGGGAACGGAAACTGTGATCGTCGGCAACGACGGTGTGCGGGATGTCATCGCCGTTGATCCAAATCACCCGGGTGCCCGCCGCAACGGTGATCGTCCCGGGCGAGAAGGTGAAGTTGTCGATGCGGATCTCTGCCGCGGGTGGCTCGGCCGCCCAGGCAAACCGAGACAGGCCGCCAGCAAGAAAGAACGACGGGAGCGCCGTAACGGCGACGTCGCGCCGCGAGAGCGAGTTGGCCATGGGAGTGGCTCCTACCCGGCTCAGGCTTGCAGAGGCGTGTCGACGATCGCCAGGGACTGGTCGCCCTGGACGAACGCGACGCTCGCGACGCCGAGGTAGCGACGCAGGTCTCCCGCCGGGACCTTCATCGGCCCCGGCGACGCCGCCGTGCCTGGTACAGGCTGCGGGAAAGCCGTCGAGCGGGCGGTGTGGAACGCCACGTTCCCCTCGACCTTCTGCATGACCTGATGGATGTGGCCGTTGAGCACCGTCACGGAACCGAACCGCCGCAGGATGCTCAGGGCCCGGGCGCCGTCCTCCGTACCCCAGCCCCACTCGGGATAGACGCTCCAGAGCGGGATATGCGCGAACACCACGACCGGCGTCGAGGACGACAGCCCCGCGACGTCGCCCTCCAGCCACACGAGTTGCTCAGGCCCGAGGTTGCCAAGGCCGCCCGCCTTCAGGTCGACGACATTGACGAGGCCGATGAAGTGGACGCCGTCGCGGTCGAAGCTGTACCAACCTGCGCCACGCGAGCCGCGACCGTAGCGGTCGAGGTAGGTGCGCCCCTGTCCATCGTCGAGCAGGTCGTGCTCGCCCGGGACGAAGAACACCGGCAGCCCGGTATCGCGCAGGATCTGGTCGGCATCGTCGAACTCGCGGTCCTTCGAGAGGTGGCTGATGTCGCCCGTGTGCAGGATGAAGGCGGGCTTGGTCGGCAGCAGCCTGATGCGAGCGACGGCTTCCCGGAGCGTCCCGAGGGCATTAGGGTTTGCAGCCTTATCGAAGCCGACATGGCTGTCGCTGATCTGGAGGAAGGTCAGGCCCTTCGTGGGCGTCTCTGCGGCGAGGGCCCGGGACAGGCCGACCGCGCGCGGCAGACCGCCCGCGGCGCTCCACAGGAGGCCCGTTCCTGCCCAGGTCATGCATTCCAGGAAGCCGCGCCGATCAATGCGGTCCTCGTCCCGGACGGGTCCGTCTGGTCTAGACTGTTGGGTCATCGCGAAGCCCTCGCGCTAGAAGGGCGGCCGAACCTGCCCTCCCTGGCCAAGACCCAAGCGACAGTTCATTTATTCCCGCTCACGTGCGCAGGCCGCCCGGCTTTTGATATTTGGCCCAGGCAGCGCGGATATGCGTGCCAAGTCGAGGCTAGTACTGCGAGCCACCTCGACGAGGTTGCGCCCGGCGAGGTCCATGAACGAGGCCATGATGGTGGTGTCCGTCACGGGGCCTCCCTCACCGGTGAAGCCTGCCGGCCACCCTGTGTTTGGTCCCGCAGTGTGGTGGTACGATTGCTGCCGCATGGAGGGACGCGCTATGGGACAGGTTCTCCACGGCAGCGCCACGACGACTGAGACGGTCCGTCGGGCAATCCAAGCTCGTCAAGAGA
>JAEWKL010000382.1 GCA_023386115.1 Pseudomonadota bacterium | reverse complement strand
ACCCAGAGCGGCAGGCCGAAGCCGAAGGCCGCGAGCGGCGCGAACAGCCCGCCCGCGAGGCCGCCGACGAGGTCGCCGGTGCCGGCAGGGGCGCGGCGGGCACTCAATTGTAGCCTCGCACGGCGCGGAAGGCCTCGCGCAGCGAGGTGCGCCCGTCGAAGACCCGCCCGCGCGTCGCCTGCGCCAGGGCGTCGAGCTGGCTCGCATCCGCATCCCCGAAGGTCACGCCGAAGACCGGGATGTCGCCGTTCGCCGCCCGCCAGCTCGCCAGGAACGAGGCGGCGTGATCCGCGCTGCGCCCATCGGTCATCAGCACCACGGCGGGCAGGTAGCGGGCGAGGTTCGGCGTCGCGCGGATCTCCCTCAGCCCGCGCTCGGCGCAGGCGTAGATGTCGGTGCCGCCACCCGCCTGGTTGCCCTCGACGACGCGCAGCAGGTCCTCGCTCCCCGCCGGGTCGCCGGTCCCGCTCCGCACGTCCCGCACGCCCGAGTCGAACGGGATGATGAAGAAGCGGTCCTCGCGCCCGTTCTGGATCAGCAGGCGCGCGGCATCCTCCCGGCGCAGCACGAGGCGCATCGCGTCCTTCAGCGCCGTCTCGCCCGCACCCCGCATGCTGCCCGAGAAATCGAGGCAGTAGACCGTGAGCGAGGGACGGCGCAGGGCCTCCTGGTAGAGGTCGAGGGCCTCGCGCACGACCGCGGCCTCCGGCATGCGGATCAACGTCACCAGCCGGCCGGGGTCGTAGTTCCAGGACGGGTCGGGCGTGCCCGACGCCTCGCCGACGGCGGGCCGCCGCCCCAATTCCCCGAGGCGCTTCTGCACCGGCTCGGAGAGCAGGTGCCGCTGGAGTGCCGCGAAGAAGGACTTCGCCGCCTCGCCCTTTCCACGGTCGACGAAGCCCAGGGGCGAGTTCGCGGCGGAGACGCCGTCGCCGGGGTAGATCGCGTAGAGCGGTTCGGCCCCGCGGGCCTTGAGGGCCGCGTTGGTCTCGGCGAGCACCGCCTCGTAGTTCCACATCCCGTCGTAGGGCCGGCCCTCCTCGACGCCCTTGAGGTAAAGGTCCGCGAGCCACGCGCTCGACCCGGCGGTGCGGCTGATCCCGGAGAGCAGCGTGCGCACGCTGTCCTGCACGCCGGGCTTCCTCAGGTCCGCGAGCGTGATCGCGTCCGGGTGGCCGAGCGCCGCGGAGAGCATGGCGATGTAGGCGCCCGCGCCGGAATTCGACTGCGTGGCCGAACTCGCGAGGTAGGTCAGTCGCTTGGCCTGCACGGCGGCGAGGATGTCGGGGGAGGGGACCGGGCGGCCGATCCAGCCGAGTTCCTTCGCCTTGACGAGGCGCACGCCCAGGATGACGGGCGAGCGGGCGATCGGCGTCAGGTCGCGGACACGCCGCCCGCGGTCGAACAGGTCGATCCAGATCGCGTTGGCCGGCCACACCGCGTCGAACCCGCCGCCGCCTTCCGCGACCGAAAGGCCGATGTCGAGGGAGCCCTGGTAGTCGAAGCGGCAGGTGACGCTCCTCGCGCGGCAGAATTCCTGCACGATCGGTTCGAGCGTCCGGTTCTCCGAGCCGGACGCGATGACGAAGTCGAGGGCCGGCCCACTGTTGCAGCCCGCGAGCCACAGGAGCAGCAGGCCCGCGAGCAGGCGCCTCATTGCGGTCCCCGGATCAGCGTGCGCTTCAGCTCGGCCTCGATGCGCTGCAACTCGGCCTCGGCCGCCTGGCGCTTGGCGCGGCCGTCGCGCTGGATCGTCAGGATGTCGGTGATGGTCTGCACGAACTCGCGGTTGACCGCCGTCAGGGTCTCGATGTCGACGATGCCGCGCTGGGTCTCGCGCTCGATCCCGGTCATGCCGGTGCGCAGCTGCTCGGCGTTGCGCCGGAGCAGCGCGTTCGTGGTGTCGGCGACCTCGCGCTGGAGCCGCAGCGCCTCGTCCTGCCGATGCAGGGCGAGGGCGATGGTCATGCCGTTCTTCCAGGTCGGGATCGTGGCGCCGACGGAGGATTGCAGCTTCTCGACCAGCGCCGCGTTGCCGTTCTGCACCAGCCGGATCTGCGGGAGGGCCTGGAGCGCGATCATCCGACTGAGCGTGAGATCGTGGACCTTGCGCTCCAGCCGCTCCACGGCCTGACCGAGATCGGCGACCTGCTGGGCGAGCACCTGCGCCTCGGCACCCTCGCCGGCCCGGCGCGCCCGCTCCATCAGGTCCGGGAGCTGCCGGCTCCGCGCCTCCGCGGCCACCTCGGTGCCGGCGAGGATGTAGGCCTCGAGGTCGCGCAGCTGCGCGAGGTTGCGGGCGAACAGCCCGTCCAGCATGGCGATGTCGCGCTTGAGCGCGTCGCCCTGCCGCTCCAGGTCGAGAGCGATGCGGTCGACCTGGCCTGCGAGCGAGGTGAACTCCTCCTTGAAGCGCAGGAGCTTCGCCTTCGCACCGCCCCAGAGCCGGTCGAGGAAGCCGGCCTTGCGCAGGGTCGAGGGGTCGAGCCGGTTCACCTTGTGGATCAGGTCGCCGAGGAGGTCCCCGACCGCGCCCGCATCCTTGTTCATCGTGTCGCGCAGCACCGTGTCGGCGAAGGCCGCCACGCCGCGCTGCACGTCCTCGCCGTAGGCGAGCAGCCCGGCCCGGTCGTCGAGCCGGATCTTTTCGCGGATGCGCTGCACCAGCGCCGGATCGGGACTCAGCCCCTCCTCGCGGTCGGGCACACTCGGCACGGCACCGGCTGTCTCGGCCATCGCATCCCCCGGAGCGGCGCCTCGGCCACCCGTCCCAGACCAGACGTGGGGGTCGATCGAACGCACGGTAGGCCTTCCGATGGGCTCTCCGCCGTGACGATACGATGACACGCTCACGACGGTCAGTGCTCGGGCGCCCCGCCTCGTCCCCAAGGCGTAGCCCTGCATCGAGGCCACGCCGCATCGCACCCTCCCCGGCGACCGCCGCCGCGCCTCATGCATCGCCGGACAGGCGCGCGATCAGGGTCTCGTCGTCGACCGCGCAGCGGGTGCCAGACCGGCCTCTCCCTCGAAATTGTGGTCGACGAAGACGATTCCGGGCTTGCCGCCGCCGCGATAGTCGAAGGCGAACCGGTTGCCGCCCGTGTCGTCGCTGAACGGCACAAGCCCGGGCGGGTAGGCGGCCTGGATGTCCTCGAACGCCGAGACGAGGTCGTAGGACCGGGCTTCCACGTCGTCGACCCGATCGGGCCGGACCACGGAGAGGTAGACGCCCCGGCGTTCCGTGCGGCCGTTGTCCAGGACGATGCGGTCGGGCCGGCGCGTGTTCCCCTGATGCGCCTCGACATCGTGCCAATAGGCATCGGGCAGCCGATGGCCGACGGTCTCCTCGATGCGCAGCCGGTCGTCCCCGGTCGGGCGGGGGAACGCGAAATCCAGGTAGTCGATCCAATCGGCGCTCATTCACCGCCTCCCCACAGAGCTTCGCCGCCGGTATGCTGGTAGGCTTCGTGGATCCCCCGCGGGACCAGGATCAACTCGCCCGGATTCTCGGTGTGATGCCAAGTCCATCCCTTCGGTGACGCGTCCGCGTCGCGGGCGATCGAGGCCCGGATCTGATCGATCTGCGTCCCGGTGAGGCCTGCCCGGCTCAGCGGGTTGTCACCTCCGGAACTGAGATCGGCCAGGAGCTGCCTGTTTGCCTCCGCGATATGGGTCGGCCGACCGGCATCGTATAGGTCCGAGCCGATGGCGGCCCAGAAGACGGAGGGAAACCGTGGGAGTCCCGCCTCGCTGTAGCGGATGCCGTCGGCGTACGGCGGCGCCGCCCAGGTCCCGACGATCATTGGCCGTCGGTCGGTTCGCAGCCGGCGCCTCCCGCACGTCCGCAGCCGGGCTATTCGCGAGCTTGCCGGTTGTGAGCCCGCTCGGAGCCGCAGGACCCGCGCCGGGTCCGGGGCGGGCCATCTGCGCTCCACCCTGATCCGCCGCCTCGCGCGGCGACGGCCGCTCGCGTCCGGCGCCCGGTTTGCCCCGATCGGGCGGTTCCGGGGCATGATCCGCCATCCACGGCAACACCGCCGGGTTGCCCGGCGGGATGGTCTCCCCCCGCCCGAGTTGCAGCCTCAGGCCGAGATCCGCCAGCGGTCCGAGATGCAGCGACAGGCCGACGTCGAGACCCCGGCGGAGATCCGCATCGAGGCGGAGGCCCAGACCGATGCCTGCCTCGGTGGCTGCAGCGGACCGGGCAGGGGACCGTGATCCGTTGCCGGGATCGTCTGCCCCGTTCCGTCCCGGCCGGCCACCGTCGTGCCGCCTGGCCTCCTCGCCTGCACCACGTCGCGGATCGAAGGCGGCTCGAGCGGGCGGCTCGCCCGGTCGGTCGGCCTGGCGACCCAGGCCGAGATGCAGTCCGATAGGGACCGTCATCGCTCACCCCCGCCGACTCCGTCGTGCAAGTTGATCGCAGCACCCTCAGCTCGACCTGCCGCGAACGATCCCGATCCGGGAACTGGGCTCAGACACCCTGGAGGCTCGCGGGATGCCGTCCGCGGACGCAGAGTAGATCAACCGCGACAGACAGGAGGCTCCAGCGTCCGAGAGGATGGAGCTGTGACGAAGCGAGCAGCCCCGTTTGCGCCCGAGATCCGCGAGCGTGGTGCGATGGGGACGTGACCGATGAAGGCGGGCACCGTTCGCAAGGGGTGGCGATCCGGTCGATCGGGGCAGAGTCGGTTGCTAGGGCGAGACGCCGGTCTGGATCGGCACCGGATTCAGGACTCGAACCGGATCGGGCATCAGTGTCAGAGAGAGTATTATAC
>JAEWKL010000343.1 GCA_023386115.1 Pseudomonadota bacterium | reverse complement strand
CACCCGGGTCCGGCGGTCCTGCTGCTGGACACGAGCGGGCTGGCCGCCACCTCCGAGCTCTCGACCGGCGGCTCCAAGCGCAACCTGGCGCACGCCGGGCTGGTGGCGACCCTGGTCGGTGGCGCTTCGACGCGGGACATCGCGGTCATCGCGCCCTACCGCGCCCAGGTGCGGGCCCTGCGCGACGCGATCCGCGCCGGCCGCGTCGGCACCGTCACGGCGATCCGCATCGTCTATGCCTGCTGGCTCGACCGGGGCTGGACGGCGATTCCGGGTCAGCAGAACTGGCGCATCGACCAGGCCCAGGCCGGCGGCGGCGCGCTGATGGACCTCGCCCCCCACGGCCTCGACCTCACCGACTTCCTCCTCGACGAGCCGATCCTCGACGTCACGGCGCTGACCCAGGCCCGGGCGCAGGACTACGCCGTCGATGACGGCGCGCTCCTGATCGGCCGCACCGGGTCGGGCGTGCTGGCGAGCCTGCACGTCGCCTATAACTGTCCCGATGCGCTGCCGCGCCGGCGTCTGGAGATCGCCGGCACCCGGGGCCTGCTGGTCGCCCGGAACACGATGGGCCAGGAGGCGGGCGGGAGCGTCGCCTTCACCGACGGCTCTACCGGCGAGACCGTGCCGCTTCCCTTCGACGGGGAGGCCTCGCCGTTCCTGGAGCAGGTGCGGGCCTTCGGGCGGTCCTTGCGCGATCCGGCGGGGCGGGACGCCTGGTCGGCCGCGCGCGACCTGCACACGATGCGGCTCTTGGCCCGCGCCTATGCCGCCTCCCCGTCGCCTCTTCCCAGCCCATCCCCCGTCGCGCCGGCCGCCTGACGGCCCCGAGGAGTGCCATTGCTCGTGGACAGACCCGCCGCACCCCGCCCCTACGCCTACGGCCAGACACGCGTCATCGAGGGGCTGCCTGAGCGCCTGCCGGATGCCGTTCGGGCCTATCTCGACGTGCTGCCGCCGGGCCGGATCGTCGGCTTTCCCCTGGCGCCCCTCGACCGGACCGGGGTGCCGTGCTGGTTCGTGTCGCTGTTCCTGGACGACCCCTACTTCGTCGGCGCGATGCCGAGTGGCATCGGCTACGGCGCCACCGACGACGAGGCGATCATCGGCTCGGTGGCCGAGATCGCCGAGAACCTGATGCCGAGCCTGGCGCTGATCCCGCGCAAGAAGGAGCGCGGCAGCTACCACGACCTGGTGCGGGTCTTCGGCGCGAATTCGGTCGCCGATCCGCTCACCCTCGGCCTGCCGGCGGGCAGCCCGGTGAACCGCGACACCGTGCTCGACTGGACCGGCACGGTCCGGGCGCGGACGGGCGAGACCGTGCTGATGCCGCTCGACATCGCGGCGACCGACTATTTCGAGCTGTCGCCGGGCTACCAGCCCTTCACCAACCTGATCACCAACGGGCTCGGCGCCGGGCCGGACGTGGAGTTCGCCCTCGGGCACGGGCTCCTGGAGCTGCTCCAGCGCGACGGCAACGGCCTCCTCTTCCGCGCCCTCGACGCCGGCGTGATGCTCGACGTGTCGGAGGGCTTAGGCCCCGAGACGAGGGGCATGCTCGACCGGCTGGAATCCTTGGGGATCCGCGCGCTGCCGAAATTCGCCACTGACCAGTTCGGCTTCACCAACGTCTACTGCGTCGGCTACGACGTCGATCCGTCCCGCACCCCGGCGCCGATCGCGCTCTCGGCCTGCGGCGAGGCCTGCGATCCCGACCGCGAGCGGGCCCTGCGCAAGGCGATCCTGGAATTCCAGGCGGCGCGGGTGCGCAAGACCTTCGGCCACGGTCCCCTCGACCTCGCCCGCTCGATCACCCCGCCGGGATACGTCGATGCCTTCATCGAGAAGGCGCTGCCGAGCCTCGACCTGGAGGAGGGGAGGGCGCTCGCCGCGATGCTCGACTGGATCGACAAGCCGGCCGAGACCCTGCGGGGCTTCCTGGCTGAGACGGTCTATTCCGAGCGCGCGACGAAGCGCTTCACCGACCTGCCGACCCAACCCGCGCCGACGGGCCAGGACCGCGGCCGCATCGCCCGCGAGCGGCTGGAGGCCGAAGGATTCGACGTGCTCTACGTCGATGCCTCGCCGCCGGGCGGCGGCGTCGGCATCGTCAAGGCGATCGTGCCGGGGCTCGAGGTCGAGACGATGAGCTACTCCCGCATCGGCGAGCGCAATACCGCTAAGCTCATCGAGCGCGACCACCCGCTGATCCGCTTCGGTGAGGAGAGCGAGAGCTTGCGCCCGGTGCGCCTGACCCCGGAGGCGCTGGAGCGCTTCGGCGGCCAGCCTTTGTTCGACGTCGCCCTGGCGGAAACCATCGTCGGTCCGCTCTATCCGCTCTACCGCGAGCCGGAATCGCACCACGCGCCGTTCCGCCTGGAGCGCCGGGGGAGGGCGGCATGACGCTTCGCTTCGCCTACAACACCAACGGGGCGGCCCATCACCGCCTCGACGACGCGCTCGATCTCATCGCCGAGTCCGGCTACGATGGCGTCGCGCTCACCCTCGACATCCACCACCTGGACCCCTTCGCCGATACCTGGGCGCAGGAGGCTGAGCGGATCCGCGGCTGGCTCTACAGCTTGAGCCTCGGCTCGGTGATCGAGACCGGCGCCCGCTTCCTCCTCGATCCGCGCGCCAAGCACGAGCCGACCCTGGTGACGGCCGATCCCGCTGGGCGCGCCCGCCGGATCGCGTTCCTGCACCGCGCCATCGACATCGCGGCGATCCTCGGCTCGGAGGCGGTGTCGTTCTGGGCCGGCGTGCCGAAGCCCGGCGTCGATCCGGCGCAGGCGAAGGACTGGCTGCGGGCCGGCCTCGAGGAGGTCGTGGCCTATGCCGCCGAGCGCCGGGTCGTGGCGGCCCTCGAACCCGAGCCCGGCATGCTGATCGAGTCCCTGGACGACTATGCCGCCCTCGACCTGCCCGGCCTTCCGCTCGCCCTCGATACCGGCCACTGCCTGGTGACGCAGGAGCGCGAGCCCGCCGCCGCGGTGACGGAATTCGCCGACCGGCTCGGCACCGTGGCGATCGAGGACATGGCGCGGGGCACCCATATCCACCTGCCCTTCGGCGAGGGCGACATGGATGTGCCGGGCGTGCTCGACGCCCTGGAGGCGATCGGGTTCGAAAAACTCGTCTGCGTCGAGCTGTCCCGCGAGAGCCACCGGGCCGACCGGATGATTCCGGACTCGCTCCGCTATCTGCGGGAGTGCCGCCGATGAGGGTGTGCCAATGAGGATTTGTTTCGTCAGCCGGCGCTACTTCCCGGCCATCTCCGGCATGAGCGTCTATGCCCAGAACCTCCTGCGCGAGGTGGTCGGTGCCGGCCACGACGTGACGATGGTGAGCCAGTACCGGGGCGACGCCTTCGGCACCAAGGTCTATGGCGGCGGTCCGCCGCCGCCGGTGCCCGGTGTGCGGGTGATCGGCCTCGAACAGGTCGGCGAGCAGGAGAGCGGCGACTTCGAGCGCGACATCGCCACCATGGTGGAGACGATCGCGGCGGAGCACGCGAAAGAGCCCTTCGACGTGCTGCACGCGCAGTACGGCTACCCCACGGGATTCGCCACGCTGCTCGCCTCCAAGCGGTTGGGCGTGCCGAACGTGGTCTCGATCCAGGGCGGCGACGGCCACTGGGTCGGCTCGTGCTGCGAGACCCACCGCCTCGCCATGGTGCGGGTGCTGGCCCATGCCAACGCCCTCCTGATCGGCGGGCGCTCCTTCGTGGCCGAGGTCTGCGACCGGCTCGGCAGCGATCCCGATCGCTTCACCCTCGTGCCGGGCGCCGTCGACACCGCGCGCTTCCGCCCGCCGCAAGGTTGGACGCCGGGCGATGCCGCCGATCCGGTGCGGCTGTTCTATCACGGCCGGGTCGACCGCCGGAAAGGCGTTCTCGACTTCCTCGATGCCCTGAGCCTCCTGCGCCTGCGCGGCACGCCGTTCTCGGCGATCATCTCCGGCATCGGCCCCGACGTGGAGCCGGCCCGGGCGCTCGCCGCCGACCTCGGCTTCCCGGACGATCGGGTGCGCTTCACCGGCTACGCCGATTACGACGCGGTTCCTCGCCTCTACGCCATGGGCGACGTGTTCGTCTCGCCGACCTACGCCGAGGGCTTCTCCAACACCATCCTGGAGGCGATGGCGGCGGGACAGGCGGTGGTCTCGACCCACTCGGTCGGCGTCTCGGATTGCCTGCGCGATCACGAGAACGGCCTGCTGGTCCAGCCCGGCGACGTGACGGCGCTCGCCGAGGCGCTGCACCGGATCATCACCGACCGCCCCTTGCGCGCCCGCCTCGCCGCGGCGGCCCTGGAGGAGTGCCGGCGGGTCTATTCGTGGCAGGCGGTGGGGCGGCAGATCATGGAGGTCTACGCATCGGTGAAGGGCGAGCGGCCGGATCCGGCCTTCGATCCGGACCTGCCGCACGACCCGACCTGCCGCTTCCGCGCCGAGCCGCATCTGTTGTGAGGCTCTGCCTCCCCTCTCCAGGCGATACCGGGCAAGCCCGGCATCGCCTGGAGAGGGGATCCCGCGTTCTACTGGTTTCTCTGAGTATTCGAGCCGATGCCCACAGCCCTCGCCCTCTCTCCCCATCTCGACGATGCCGCCTTCTCCTGCGGCGGCACCCTGGCGCAGCTCGCACGGTGGGGATGGCGGGTGGTGACGGTGACGCTGCTCACCGCCAGCGTGCCGGAGCCGACGGGCTTCGCGCTGGCCTGCCAGCTCGACAAGGGGCTCGGGCCGGAGGTCGACTACATGGCGCTTCGCCGCGAGGAGGACCAGGCGGCGGCGGCGGCGCTCGGCCTCAACCCGTCGGTCCACGTGGCGCTCCCGGAAGCGCCGCATCGCGGCTACGCCTCCGCCCCCGAGCTCTTCGCCGAGACCCGCCCCGACGATTCCCTCGCTGCCGACCTCGCCCCGGTCCTCGCCCGCCTGATGGCGGACGCGGCGCCCGACCTGCTGCTGGCGCCGCAAGGGGTGGGCGGCCACGTCGATCACGTCCAGCTGGTGCGGGCGCTGACCGCCCTGGCCCCGTCCTGCCCGATCCTGTGGTGGCGCGACTTCCCCTACACCGTGCGCCATCCCGACCCGAAGGAGCCGTTCCGCGCAGCCTTCGCGGATCTCCCCGCCGTCACCGTGCGCCTGTCACCCGAGGACGAGGCGGCCAAGCACGCGGCCTGCGGATCTTACGCGAGCCAGATCGGCTTCCAGTTCGGCGGCCCCGCCGGCCTCGCCGAGCGACTGCACGAGGAGGGCGCACGCGAAACCTTCCGGCTCGCCGGCGCCCTGCCGGACGGTCTCACCCTGGCGTGACCCCGGCATGTCCCGAGATCTCGGGCCCGAAAAGCCTGGCCGATCCCGGCGCCGTCGCGGCGCGCCACGCCCTGGCAGAGGCTAGCCCCCATCTCGCACCCCTGCGCCACCTCGCCGAGCGGATCCGGGCCGAGCAGGACCGGCCGGTGCCCGAGGCCGATCCCCTGGATGGCGGCGTGAGCGCCCGCCTCCTCCTCCTCCTCGAGACCCCGGGGCCGGCCACCGGCCGCACCGCCTTCGTCTCCCGCGACAACCCGACCGGCACCGCCGCCAATCTCTTTCGCTTCCTGTCGCAGGCCGGCATTCCGCGCTCCGACACCCTGATCTGGAACGCCGTGCCATGGGTGATCCACGCCCCCGGCGCCCGCAACCGGGCGCCGCGGACCGGCGAGATCCGGACGGCGCGGGCCTACCTGCCGCCACTGCTGGCCCTGATGCCGGGGCTCGCGGTCGTCGTCCTGTCCGGCCGGGTCTCCCAGACCTTGGCGCCGGATCTCGCTGCGGCCCGGCCCGGCCTGCCCGTGGTGGCGATCCCGCATCCGAGCCCGACCTACGTCTGCACCAGTCCCCAGGTCTCCCAGCGCATCGCGGCCGGCCTCATCGCGGCCGCCCGTCATCTCGGCCTTCCCGGTTGATTTCTGGCCCGTCCCCTTGGCCTGCCCCATGGTTCGGCTGGTCATTCGCCGGCAGAGGGCCTACATGGCCCCCATGCGAGCGGGGCTCGGTCGGAGTGCCGCCGGGCACCTTTGTGCGCGAGCCTGGCCGCGATCGGCCGCGGGCTCGCGCCGGCGACCAGCGGGGTCGGACGCCGACGCGATGAATTTCGCCACGCAGGACAAGAACCTCGCGCAGGCCAGACCCCTGCGCGATGCCGGCGCCGGGACGCCGCGCGACGAGGATCCCGCCGGACAGGATCCGGGCCGCGACCCCGCGCCTCACGACCCGCAGCAAGACCCACTTGCCGTGCGCCAGGCCCGCCACCGGCGCCGCTACGCCTGGATCGGCACGCTCGCCAGCGTCGTGCTGTTCGTCATCTCCCTCGGGGTGCTGGGCAAGCTCGTCTCCACCGTCACCTGGGCCGAGCTGCGCGCCGCCTTCCTGGCGGCGACGCCGGAGCAGATCGGTCTCGCCATCGCGCTCGTCGTGGTGAGCTACCTCTTCCTCACCTGCTACGATGCCCTGGCCCTGCGCCAGCTCAAGCTGAAGGTGCCCTACCGCACCACCGCGCTCGCCTCCTTCACCAGCTACGCGGTGAGCTTCAACCTCGGCTTCCCGCTGCTCACCGCCGGCACGGTGCGCTACTGGATCTATTCGGGCCGGGGCCTCAGCCCCGGGCGCATCGCGGCGCTGACCATCGTCGCCGGCTTCACCTTCTGGCTCGGCATGGGGGCGGTGCTCGGCATCAGCCTGATCCGGGAGGCCGAGCCGCTCTCGCACCTCACCTATACCAGCGTCCTCTTCAACCAGGGGCTCGGGCTCGCGACGCTCGCCGCGGTGATCGCCTATCTGGCCTGGGTCACCGTGAAGCGCCGCAGCGTGAAGGTACGGGGCTGGCGCCTGGAGCTGCCGGGCCTGAAGCTGTCCTTGAGCCAGATGCTCGTCGGCGCCGGCGACGTCTGCGCGGCGGCCGGCGTGCTCTACGTGCTGCTGCCCGCCGGCCACGGCGTCAGCTTCGAGGCCTTCGTGGCGATCTACGTGCTCGCCGCGATGCTCGGCATCGCCAGCCACGCGCCGGGCGGGCTCGGGGTGTTCGAGGCGACGGTGCTGCTGGCCCTCTCCGGCCTGCCGCGGGAATCGGTGCTCGGCGCGCTGCTGCTGTTCCGGGTCTGCTACTACCTGATCCCGTTCGTGGTGGCGCTCGCCGCGCTCGGCGCCTATGAGATCGCCAAGCGGGCGCGCCTCACCCCGCGGGAGGCGCCCGACGATGATGCCGCCGAGAGCGATCAGACGCCCTGACCTCGGCGGCCCGCTCGATTCGCCCGACGACTCGCCGCCCGACGACCCGACGACGATGCCGCCGTTCCTGCCCGGCGCCTCCGGCGCCCTCACCTCCGCCCGGCGAGCGGCCTGGCGGGGTGCGCTCTGCGCCGTGCTGGCCTTCCTGGCCATCCATGGCTGGCATCACGGGTTCGACCTCGGCACCGGTCTCGCCGGCCTCGTCGCCCTCCTGGCCGGGGGCCTCGTCGCCGCGCCGCGCCGGGG
>JAEWKL010000318.1 GCA_023386115.1 Pseudomonadota bacterium | reverse complement strand
GGCCACCGCCTTCGCGGCGGCGCCGCTGATCGCCTGGGCGACGGGGGGACGCTACTACCTCGCGCGCCGGCCGCGGCGGCACTGGCGCCACAGGCCTGAGATCACCTGCGGGGTGTGCGAGCACGGCTTCGAGCCCGAGGACATGGCCCATTGCCCCGCCTACGGGGTCCCGATCTGCTCCTTGTGCTGCTCCCTCGACGCGCGCTGCGGCGACCTGTGCAAGCCGCAGGCGCGGCTCGGGGCCCAGGCGCGCCGGGTGGCCGGGCGCCTGCTGCCGGCCCGGGCCGCGTCCCTCGTCGATTCGCGGCTCGGGCGGTATGCCGGGGTGATGCTGGCGCTCTGCTGCACCGCCGGTCTGATCCTGGGCACCATCTACGCCGAGGCCGCGCACCGCCCGGCGGAGCACCGCGCCGTGCTGGCACAGGCGCTCGAGGCGGTGTTCGTCGTCATGGCGGTGATCTTCGGGGTCGTCGCCTGGCTGTTCGTGCTGGCGCAGGAAAGCCGCCGCGTCGCTCAGGAAGAAAGCGCCCGCCAGACCGCGCTCCTGCGGGCCGAGATCGCCGCCCACAGGGTCACCGACGCCAAGCTGCAGAAGGCCAAGGAGGCGGCCGAGGCCGCGAACCTCGCCAAGAGCCGCTACGTGACCGGCCTGAGCCACGAGCTGCGCACGCCGCTCAACGCCGTGCTCGGCTACGCCCAGCTCCTCGAGGCCGACCCCGCCATCCCACCCCCGCGCCAGGCGGGCTTGCGGGTGATCCGCCGCAGCGCCGAGCACCTTTCCGGGCTGATCGACGGGCTCCTCGACATCTCGCGCATGGAGGCCGGCCGGCTCCAGCTCCACCGCGACGAGGTGCGGCTGCCCGAGTTCCTCGACCAGATCGTCGACATGTGCCGGCCACAGGCGGAAGGCGCGGGGCTCGCCTTCCGCTTCGCGCGGCCCAAGTCCCTGCCGGCCCTCGTCGCCACCGACGAGAAGCGCCTGCGCCAGATCCTGCTCAACCTGATCTCGAACGCGATCAAGTTCACGGCCCGCGGCGAGGTCGGGCTGGCCCTGATCTATCGCAGCCAGATCGCGGAATTCGCCGTGACCGATACCGGCACGGGCATCCCGGAGGCCGACCGGCAGCGGATCTTCGAGCCGTTCGTGCGGGGCTCGCTGCCCGCCGCCGCCGCCACGCCCGGCACCGGGCTCGGGCTCACCATCGCGCATCTCCTGGCCCAGGTGATGGGCGGGGAGATCACCGTGGCGAGCGAGGTCGGGCGCGGCAGCACGTTCCGCTTGCGGCTGATGCTGTCTTCCCTCGCCGAGCCCGCCCGCGCCGCGCCGGTCGAGGCGCCGGTCACCGGCTATACCGGACGCCGGCGCACGATCTTCGTCGTCGACGATGACCCGGCCCACCGCGAGCTGATGCGCGAGATCCTCAGCCCCTTGGGGTTCACCCTGCTCTCGGCCGCCGACGGGCCGACCTGCCTCGACCTCGCGGCGGAGTGCCGGCCGGACCTCTTCCTCCTCGACATCGCCATGCCGGGCATGACCGGCTGGGAGCTCGCCCGGGCGTTGCGCGCCGCCGGCCACGGGCCCGCCCGCATCGCCATGATGTCGGCGAACGCCCACGAGATCAGCCCGGTGCGGGGCGAGGACGCACCCCACGACGCGATGATCGCCAAGCCCTTCGACCTGCGCGACCTGCTCGCGCGCATCCAGGGGCTGCTCGGCCTCGACTGGACCAGTGCCGCCCCGCCGCCCGCGGAGCCCGGGCCGCGGCGGGCCCGTCCCGACGAGGTCGCGGAGCTGATCCGGCTCGGGCGAATCGGCCATGTCCGGGGCATCGAGGCGAAGCTCGCCGAGATCGAGGCCGCGACGCGCGCGCCCTTCGTGGCCGAGCTGCGCGGCCTCGTGCAGGCCTACGACCTGCCCCGCTACATGGCCGTGCTGGAATCGGCCGTGCTGGAATCGACCGTGCTGGAATCGACCACCCAGGACGAGGCCATGATCGACGGGGCGGCGATCGAGCGGGGACGCGGCGATGTCTGAGACCGGCCGCGACGTCGTGCTGGTGGTCGACGACTCGCCCGAGACCCTGAGCTTCCTCACCGCCGCCATCGAGGCGACGGGCGCCACCGTGCTGGTCGCGGTCTCGGGGAGCGCCGCTTTGGCCGTGGTGCGCGAGATCACGCCGGACATCATCCTGCTCGACGCGGTGATGCCGGGCCTCGACGGATTCGAGACCTGCCGCCGCCTCAAGGCCGATGCGGCCCTCGCCCACGTGCCGGTGATCTTCATGACCGGCCTGTCGGCCACCGAGCACGTCGTGCGCGGCCTCGGCGCCGGCGGCGTCGACTACGTCACGAAGCCGATCTCGCCGGGCGAGATCCTGGCAAGGATCCGCGTCCACCTCGCGAATGCGCGGGCCTCCCAGAGCGCACGCCTGGCTCTCGACGGCGCCGGGCGCTTCCTGTTCGCGGTCGACGCCACCGGGGTGATCCGCTGGTGCACGCCCCAGGCGGCGCGGCTGCTGCGCGGCCTCGATCCGGGCCGTCCCGACGCCGTCATCGGCGAGCCCGCGCTGCCGCCCGCAGTGTCGGCCTGGCTGCGCAGCGACGCCGACGCACCGCTCAGCCTGCCCGGGGGCGACGGGCGCCGCCTCCAGCTCAGCCGCATCGGCCGCATCGGTGGCGACGAGGTGCTGCTGCGCCTCACCGTCGAGGGCGGCGGCGAGATCGAGCGCCTGCGCCGCGTGCTCGGCCTGACCCAGCGCGAGGCCGAGGTGCTGCTCTGGGTCTCCCGCGGCAAGGCCAGCCGGGACATCGGCGCGATCCTGTCCTTGAGCCCCCGCACCGTCACCAAGCACCTCGAGCAGATATACGCCAAGCTCGGCGTCGAGAACCGCACCTCCGCCTCGGCGCTGGTCGTGCGCGCGCTCCAGACCGAGCTGACCTGATCGGCGGTCATCCTGATTCGAGTTTGCGATGATATGATAGATCATGGTGATTGACTGATATTTATCGTCTGTGCCCATGTTCGAAAAGCAGGGGATCACCATTCTGCCGATGATCGCGCTAGGATGTGATCATACGATCAATAAAAATCATAACCTGTCGCTAAAGACCTTGATCCAGATAGATCATCTGTGCGGCCCGCTCGCCGATGATGGCGCAGGGTGCCTGCGTGTTGCCCGTCGTCACACGTGGCATGATCGAGGCATCGGCGATTCGCAGGGCTTCGATCCCGTAAACCTTCAGCGATGCATCGACCACCGACAGCGCATCACGCCCCATCTTGGCCGTGCAGCTCTGATGCCAGTAGGTGACGGCGGCATCACGGATGAAGTCCTCAAGGTCATGCCCCTTGAGGGCACCCGGCATGGCTTCGTTGCGGACAAGCGGCCGGAACGCCTGGGCATTGCCGAGCTGGCGGCACAGATCCACGCAGGCGAGCGCTGTCCTCATGTCCTGGGGATCGGCCATCATGTTGGCGTCGATCGCCATTGGCGCCGACGGATCAGCGCTCGTCAAACGAAGCCGGCCGCGGCTCGCCGGATGCGCGAGACCGGCGAACATCGTCCAGCCATGCGCCGGGACGCCTCGCGCCGCGGTCCGGTCGCTCGGAACGGGAAATTCGACTTGGCAGAACAGCACGTCCGGCGCGTCGAGGTCCGGGCGGCTCTTCCAGTACAGGGTGGCCTCGCTGCCGCTGTTGCGCGGCGCGATGGGGTCTGCGTAGTCCCAGATGCATCCGAACGAGACGTGATCTTGAAAGTTGCGCCCGACACCCGGCAGGTGCTGCATCACCGGTATTCCGAGGCGATCCAACTCCGCATGATCGCCAATGCCGGAGAGCATCAGGACCTTGGGCGTCTGGATCGCGCCCAGGGATAGCACGACTTCGGAGCGGGCCTTGATCTCGACGACCTGGCCGGCGCGGACGACGTCGACGCCGACAGCGCGCCGATTCTCGATCAGGACGCGTCGCAGAGTCGTGTCGGTGAGGACGGTCAGGTTGGGGCGGTCGAGCCAAGGGTGGATATAGGCCCGATAGAGCGAATGGCGCCGGCCGTCGCGGATCAGCAGGTCTGACATCGACGCGCCGCCGGGGCCCTCCATCATCAGGCCGTTCGGATGCGTGAAGGTCGGGATGCCGATCTCGCGGGCGGCATCCAGCATGGCGTGTGCGATGGGGCTCGGATCCGAGGCAGGCTGGATCCAGACCGGTCCCGAGGTGCCGCGATACCGGGGATCGGGCGCACCCTGCCAGTTCTCGATGCGGCGATAGATCTGGAGGACGTTGTCGTAACTCCAGCCGGGATCACCGGCCTCCGCTGCGAAGTAGTCCCAATCACTGCGGTGACCGCGCGCCCACACCATCACGTTGATGCTGGAGCCGCCACCGAGTCCCTTGCCCATGGACATCGACAGCGCACGATTGTTCAGGTGCGGGTTCGGCTGCGCGCGGAATCCCCAGTCGCGCTCGCTGCCCAAATTGGCGGGCCATTGTGCCGGGTCGAGCACCGTCTCGGCAGCGTCGCTGCCGCCGGCTTCGATGAGCAGTACGTGCAGGTCGGCATTCTCCGCCAGGCGCCGCGCAACGACCGAACCCGACGCACCGGCGCCGCACACGATGACATCGTAGTCCGGCCTCAGTTCGGCGGCCAAGCGTCGTTGGTTCGTCTGCGCGCGCCGGTCAAAGTCCCGCTCTTCGGAAACATTGCTGATCATGTGACAAATCCTTGGTTTTTCGCGATGATGCGGGACGGAGAGGCGCGGTGGCGCCGACGTGGGCATGGAAGCCCCCGGATCGTCCTGGCTCGCGTCCGCACGATGCTCCGGGAGACGACGTCGAAATCGGCTGCATCGTGCCAGAGCGGAGGCCGCCACCAGGCGATGGCGTCGGTCGCTCACGCCTTCCCGTAGCTGAGGCTTTCCATGTCACCGGGCCCGATCAGCGGGCCGGCGGGCCCTGAACGGCGGAGACGATGCTGCGCCGGTGAGGAGGCTCCGCCTCCGCTGCCGTGGTGTCGCCGGCCCTCATCGTCCCTCCAGCCCGCTGCGATGTGACGGGAGGGGTGTCGATGACCGCGGTTTCGCAGGCATTTCGTCACGGCAGGATCGTGTTGCAGCTGAAACCGGCAAGCCTGCACGGCTCGCAAGCGGTCATCGTCGAGCGGGGTATCGTCGAGCGCACGCGCTTCCAGGGTCGGGGATTGGTGCTCCAGGAGCGCGACCTGAAACCGATGCGGATCCGCCGCCACGGCCGCGACGGCGCTCGGGGCGCTGTCGAACCCGGCCGGCTCGTCACCGAGGGCCGCGAGACTCTCCTCGTCGAGGAGCAGGTCCTTGCGCAGCGCTCGGACGAGCGGAAGGGTCTGGCCCGGTTCCCGCCGGGCCATGCCTTTCCGCCTCGTCCGCCGCGACGACGTGGATTTCCTCCGCCCCGGTATGGCGTGCGAGCGGGGCGAGGGCGGCTGCCATGCCGTTGTCCGCCCGCTCAGCCGGGAGTGCCACGACGTGGCTCGCGATCGCGGCCGTGACAGGTTCGAGTGCGCCGCGCCGGGTTCGGCATCTCGGTCGGCGCGCGTCCGGACCTCGCGCGCGGCGCTTTCGCGGTGTCGCCGATCCGGCTCTCGGATACGCGCCGTGCGAAGCGAGTGGGCTCGGCCCGGCGCCGCGGGCGACCGGGCCAGGACGTGTCGGCGGCCCTCATCGCCGCCCGGGGCGGAGCATCGGGCGAAAGTCCGTGGCGTGAGGCTGCCCTACCAGTGCACCATGGGCAGGCCCGCAACGGGGCTCTCGAAGTACGGCACCGACGTCGTTCTCAGGCCCCCGAGATAGACCGTCGACAGGTCCGGCCCGCCGAACGTCACGCTCGTCATCATGTTGCAGATGGGCCCGCCGCACGCCAGGATCACGTCGACCGGAACGGGTTTGCCGGTGCCGAAGGCCTCCTCGAACCGGCGCGTCGCCTCGGCGTCGCCATCGTCGAGCAGCGCGAGGAGATCCCCCTCCGGCGTGATCGCCACGAGTCGATCGGCGAAGATCATCGTGGCCCAGAGATTGCCGAACGCGTCGAACGCGATGCCGTCGATCAATCCCGCGCCCAGGTTGGACGGGCCGTAGGTCTCGCGATCGGTCAGGGATCCGTCCGGCCGCACGCGCAGGCGCGTGACGCACTTGCCCGTCGTCTCGGCGACGTAGAGCCACTCCTCCTTGGCGTCGAGCCGGATCTCGTTGGTGA
>JAEWKL010000289.1 GCA_023386115.1 Pseudomonadota bacterium | reverse complement strand
CCACGTCGGAATCGTGTCGCCGGGCTGCCGCCTCGACGGGCTTCCGGGCCGGCGCCTCGGACATCGCGTCTCCTTCCGGCTTCGGACGGTCCGGTCTGGACCGGTCCGGTTTCGATCGATCCGCCTTGGCGCGGACCAGGGGTGGCGGGACCGGGCCTGAGTCGCTCACGTCAGCCCGTCAGCCGCATCGTGGCGGGCGTGTCGCCGGCATGGGCCCGCGCGAGGCCTCCGGTGCGGATCGGCACCGGACCTCCCGGCACGCCGCGGGCGCCACGGCAATCGAGCGGCAGGGCGACGACCACCCGGGTTCCGCAGGACGGGCTGCTCTCGACCGTGATCTCGCCGTGATGCAGCCCGACGAGACCGCGCACCACCGAGAGCCCCAGGCCCGTACCCTCGTGCGGGCGGCCATAACCGGTGCCGGCGCCGAGGCCGGCCTGGAAGAACGGGTCGCCGAGGCGCGGCAGGTCGGCCTCGGCGATGCCGATCCCGGTATCGACCACCGCCATCTCGACCCGGTCGAAGACCCGGCGCACCGACAGCACCACGTCGCCGCCGCGCGGCGTGAACTTCACGGCGTTCGACAGGAGGTTGATCAGCATCTGCCGGCAGGCGCGGGCATCGGCCGTGACCTCCGGCAGGTCGAGCGCGATCTCGCGGCGCAGGCGCACGCCGCCCTGATCGGCACGGATCTGCATCAGGTCGCAGACACCGCGGGCGAGGCAAGCCAGATCGAACGGCTCGGGCGCATAATCGAAATTGCCGCTCTGGATGCGCGACATGTCGAGCAGCGCGTTGACCACCTCCAGCAGGTGCTGGCCCGAGGAATGGATGATGCCGGCATATTCCCGCCGCCGCTCGGGGCCGAGCGCCAGGGTCGCCTCGGCCTCCAGCATCTCCGAGAAGCCGATGATGGCGTTGAGCGGCGTGCGCAGCTCGTGGCTCACCGTGGCGAGGAAGCGGCTCTTGACCTCGTCGGCGCGCTCGGCCGCGGCCCGGGCCTGATCGAGTTCCTCGGCCCGGCGCCTGTGCTCCGAGACGTCGCGGGTCACCGCCACCACGGCAGCCTCGCCGGCTGCCGGCAGCGCCGCCCCCGGAACGCGGTGGGCCCGCATCTCGGCCCAGATCACCCGGCCGGCCTCGCCCGTCCCGCCGGCGGCATGCAGGCGGAACTGCACCGTGACGGGCTGGGCCTGGCCGGCAGCGTCGCTGAGCGCGGTCAGGAAGGCCGGCCGGTCGGAGACGTGGACGCGGTTGAACAGGCCGCGGCCTTCCAGGGCGTCCGGCGTGGTCCCGGCGAGCGACCGGGCGGCCGGGCTCGCCTGCAGCACGCTGCCGTTGCGGTCGTGCCACGTGACGAGGTCGTCGATGGCGTCGAGGAGCAGCGCGTCGCGCAAGGTGGCGGCGTTCAGCCGGTCGCTCCAGCGGCCCTCGCGGCGGCGATGCTCCAGGGAGAGCGCCAGAACGTGGCAGATCGCCGTGATGGCGAAGACCGGCATCGCGAGCGCCGCCGGCCAGGCGAAGAAGCCGAGGCCCGGGGTGGGCTCGATCAGCGCGACCGCCACCGCCCCCAGCATCGCGAACACGGCCGCCACCAGGGAGGCGCGGTGCGAGCCGGCGAGCAGGGCCTCGACCGGGATCATCACCAGCCACATGGCGGCCGCCGAGGTCGGGCCGCCGGTGAGGCTCGCCAGGCAGACGACGAGCCCGGTCAGCGCCGCCGAGGATAGGCCGTGGGCGAGGGTGAGATTGCCGGTCCGTGCCAGAAGCAGGGCCGCCAGCACGGGCAGCATCAGGCAGCAGGCCGCCGCCGCCTCGACCAGCGTCGGCACGCCGCGCCAGAGGAGATAAGGCGGCAGCATCGCCATCAGCACGGCGCCGGTGGCGAGCCGTGAGATCAGGAACCGCTCGTGGCGGGCCCGCTCGGCCGGGTCACCCGCGGCGGAGTCGTGGACGAGGCCCGTCAGCCGGGCATCGATCAGGGACGCAAAGGCACTGTTAATACGCACACCGCCACGCCAGCGCGGGAGACCTCGCGGCCCCGGCGCCCCTACACTGCGAACTGTCCAAACCCTCGCAGAGCCGGCTTAAACGAACGTTAGAGCGCGCGAGACCCGGGGTCCTCATCCCCTGGCCGATCGGGCGCGGGTGCGATCTTACCCCATCATAGCCTCGCTCCGTGGTGGTCCTGCCCCGTCACGGCCTCACCCGGTCATGGCTTCGGCTTCGTACCCGGCGCGGCCGAGCGCCTGGGCCACGTCGATGGCCTGGGCGTCGGTGACGACCGCGACGCGGCCAGCCTCCAGGTCCACGCTCACCTGCGCCGCTGGGTCGAGGCGCTGGACCGCCTTCGTCACCGCCGCGACGCAGCCCTGGCAGGTCATGCCCTCGACCTTCATCAGGAGTTCCATCCGCTCGCCGGACCGATCCGTCATTGCCTCACTCCATTCCCGTCGCGGCGCACCAGGGCCGCGCAAGCCATCTCGGGTACTGCGGCATTCCGGACAAGGGCACCGCGAAAACCGTGGGCAGCCCGCGGCGACGTCTTGCGGGTATTCGGCGCCTCGGCGACAACCGGGGCAGGCCGGAATTCGCGGAACCTGGCCTGTCCTCGACGCGTAAAAGGAATCGCGATGGCCCTCATCCCCGGCCGGCGCGCCGGCGGGTCGTCGGTGAGCCGGATAGCCCTCAGCCTCTCCCTCCTCCTGGCGGGCGGCCTCTGCGTCGCCGTCGCGTTCCTGCCCACGCCCCTTCTCGGGGCCGTGGCCGGAACCGCTCTGGCGGCGGCCGTCATCGGCGGAGTGGCGACCGTGCTCGCCCTGCGCCGCGCCAGCCGCCTCGCCCGTCAGGTCGAGACACTGTCGGGCGAGATCGACCTGCTCTCCCGCCGCCTGCTGGCGGTGGAGCAGCGGGCAGCGCCGGCACCGGCCGCCAACCTGGAGAATGGCTTGTCCGAGGTCACGGCCGAGATCGGCCTGCTCGGCGGCATCGTGCGCGAACTCGCCATGGCGGTGGCGGCTCAGGACGAGGACCTCACCCGCCTGAAGGCCGGGCCGAACGCCGCGGACCAGCCGGTCATGGCCGCGCCCGCACCCATGCAGACGGCGCAGGCCACGCTCGCGCAAGTCCCGCCTGTGCAAGTCTCGCCTGTGCAAGTCTCGCCTGTGCAGGTCCCGACCATGCAGGCTCCTCACGCGCAGGTTCAGGCGCCGCCAATGCAGGCTGCGGCTTTCCAGTACCCGGCGGTTCCCAGGCTTGCGACGGCTCCCGGCTTCGCGCCCGCGCCCACCCGCTCGGAGCCGCCGCTCGACGCCGCCGCGGCCCTGTCCGCCGCGCTCCCGCCGGTGCAGCCTTCGACCGCCGTTCATCCCGCTGCCCCGTCCTGGACGGTCGCGCCCACGGCCGCGCCCCCCGCCCCGGCGGCGGCGTCCTCGCCCGCCCACTCCACCCCTGCCGCGGACCCGGA
>JAEWKL010000188.1 GCA_023386115.1 Pseudomonadota bacterium | reverse complement strand
CCAGGGCGCCGACCTCGTCCGACTGCGCCGTCGCGCCGAGCCGGTCGAGGGCGGCGGCGAGACCCGCGGTCTCCGCCCGGAAGCCGGACTCGATCGTCCCCGGGTCGAGGAAGTCGGTCATCGCCAGGACGCGGGCGAGGATCCGCTCGGCCCGCCCGAAATGCAGCCGCGCCTCCTCGCCGGCGGCGCCGGAGGCGAGGCTGAGGCCGGTGACGGTGCCGAGGCGGCCGACGGCGGCGATGCCCTGCCAGCCGACGAGGCCCGCCAGCAGGCCGCCGGCGAGGAGGAAGCCGAGGAGCGGCAGCAGGAGCTTGGTTCTGATCGACATCGCGGGGACCCGGGAGGCGGCGCGGGGCTCGGGGCATCTCACGAATCTCCCGCCGCCCTGCCATGGCGAGCGGCGGTCGGGAGGTTCGTGCGGGGGAGCTGGTGAGGGACGCTCAGTTCGGCAGGTTGGGCAGGGCCGTCTCGGTCTGCTCGGCCGTCAGCGAGCGCAGGAAGGCGAGGAGGTCCTGGCGCTCGGGTTGGCTCAGTACGATCGGCCGCATCAGGGGCGACTTCGACGGCCGGTCGATCCCGCCGCCCTCGTAGAAGGTCAGGATACCCTCCAGATCGGCGAACTGCCCCGCATGCCCGAACGGTGCCCGGTAGGTCAGGTTGCGCAGGCCCGGGGTCTTGAAGGCGTGGCGCGCGCCCGGCTCGTCCGGCGCGATCCCCGCCCGGCCGGGGTCGCGGGTCGCGATGCCGAGGTCGTGGAACTTGTCGTCGGTGAAGGTCCAGCCGGTGTGGCAGGCAGCGCAGCGGGCCTTGCCGGCAAACAGCGCGAAGCCGCGCTTGGCCGCAGGCGTGATCGCGTCCTCGTTGCCCTCGACCCAGCGGTCGAACGGCGCCCAGCCGGCCACCACCGTGCGCTCGTAGGTCGCGATCGCGGTGAGCACGGCCTCGCGGCTCGCGCCGGTCTCGGGAAACAGGCGGCGGAACTGCGCGTCGTAATCCGGGATGGCCTTCAGGCGGGCGACGATCTCCGGGAACTTGCCGTTCATCTCGACGGCGGCGGTGATCGGCCCCTGCGCCTGCGCCTCGAGGGTGGGCGCGCGCCCGTCCCAGAACAGCACCGGCATCCAGGCGGCATTGAGGATGGTGGGCGCCTTGCGCGCCAGGGGCGTGTTGGTCGCCCCGATGGCGCCCGGCACCGGCACCTCGTAGCCGAAGGACGGGTTGTGGCAGCTCGCGCAGCTCAGGTTCTGCATCCCGCTCAGGCGCGGATCGAAGAACAGCATCTTGCCGAGCGTCGCGAGCTGCGGCGAGTACGGGGCGTTCTCGGGAAACGGGATGCTGGCCGGCCGCCGGTAGGACGCCTTCAGTGCGGCGATGTCCGGCTCCGCCGCCGCAGTGGCCCCGCCGATCAGGAGGGCGGCGAGCGTGACGATCCTGAGCTTCATCGTGATCCTGGGAGGTGCCCTAGGTGCCGTCGGCCCGGCCACCTCTCATGGGTAGAAGATCACCATGAATGGACGATTAAATTAAGCGCCATGCCCTTGGGTTTCCGGGTGAGGGATCAGATACGCGACGCCCTGCGCGGGCGACAGGCAGGCGGTGCCATGTCCCGCTGGCGTGACAGCCCGACGCAGCGCTCAGGCCAGCCAGGTGCTCGATCCAGCCAAGCCTCGATCCAGCCAAGCCTCAATCCAGCCAAGTGCAGGCGACGGCGAGGGACGCGATGGCGAGGACGGTCCGGTGCTCGTCGCGGATGGTCACGAACAGGTGCAGACGGTCCTGGCGGCGGGCCTCGTCGCGGGCGATGTCGGCCAGGATCCGCGTGGCATGGGCCCGGGCCGCGTCGCGGTTCGGCCACTCGCTGCCCTCCTCGTCGCGATGCGACAGGTCGTGGTCGTTGATGTCGAAGAAGTAGTGCGGCACGGGTTGCCCCAATCGTGTGAGAGAGCCTCCGGACCGAATCTTCCGGAACCCACCGGCCGGCCCTGCCGATCGGGGCCCGGTGACAGTTCCCTAGGACGCTACGGCAATCGCCGCCCTCGCAAATGTTTATCTGGCGCGAAATTCCCTCTCGGCCCAAACAAGTACACATTTTACCAGATTTAGCCGCCCTCTGGCTTGCTGCCTGCGACATCACGGGGCGACGGCCGCCGGTGGAATTCGCTTGGCCGCAATGCGACCGTGCGCGTGACTTTCTCACGCGCCCCAACATGCTGTAGGCTGGTGGCCCGGGCACGCCGCGGCCCGACCCGAGGGTGACTTGGCGACCATGACGGCCGGAAGGCGGGCGCCGGGCGACGCCCCGCGCGGGCGTCTCGCGAAGGAAGGACAGCGCCCTGCGGCTCTCGCTCTACACCGACCTGTCGCTGCGCCTGCTGCTCTATCTCGGAGCAGTGGAGGCCGGTGCCTGGACGACGACGCCGGCCGTCGCCCACGCCTTCGGGGTGTCGCTGCACCACCTGCAGAAGGTGGCGCGCGGGCTCACCGGCGCCGGCTACATCGAGGCGAGGCAGGGCCGCGCCGGCGGCGTGCGCCTGGCCCGCCCGCCGGCGG
>JAEWKL010000147.1 GCA_023386115.1 Pseudomonadota bacterium | reverse complement strand
CCTCGGTGCCGTGTCGCTGGCCGAGCGGATCCTGCCGGTCCCGCCCGACGCCGACAGCGCCGCGATCCTGGCCCGCGGCCTCGCCGGCCTCGGCGTCGGTGCCCTGCCCTGGTCGAAGGCGGCGCAGCAATGGCGCGAGCGGGTGATGTTCCTGCGCGACGCCGAGGGCGAGCCCTGGCCCGACCTCTCGGATGCCCATCTCGCCGCGACCCTGCCCGACTGGCTCGGGCCGCATCTCGCCGGCCTCACCCGCCTCGACGAGATCGGGGCCGACCGCCTCTCGGACGCCCTGCACGACCTCGTGCCGTGGTCCTTGCGCGCTCGCCTCGACGCCGAGGCGCCGACCCATATCGAGGTGCCGACGGGCTCGCGCATCCCGATCGACTACGCCGCCGAGGGCGGGCCCGTTCTTGCCGTGCGGGTGCAGGAGCTGTTCGGCCTCACCCGCCACCCGACCATCGGCGGCGGAAAGGTACCCCTGGTGCTGCACCTGCTCTCGCCGGCCCAGCGCCCGATCCAGATCACCCGCGACCTGCCGGGCTTCTGGCGCGGCTCCTGGGCGGCCGTGCGCGCCGACATGCGCGGCCAGTATCCCCGCCACCCCTGGCCCGAGGACCCCACCACCGCCCCGCCGACCCGGCGCGCCAAGCCGCGGGGGACGTGAGGCCGAAGATCCTGTTCGTCCAGACCGGGCTTGGTGCAGGAGCCATCCGGACTGGGAGACGACGAGTGCCGCATCGACGGTCGGCCGGTCGCCGGTCTCGCCCCTGATTCCGTCCTCGCCGCCCTCTCGGGACGGGCGGGCACGCGGCACCTCCTCGCTCTCACGCGGGACGGGGCTCCGTTCGCGGTCGAGGCCGAGGCGGTCTCATTACGGTGAGGTGACGCGCCGGTCCCTCGCGCCGGTCCCAACCCACAGGTAGCAGGGACTCCACGATTACAATTCGAGAAAGGAAATCGCAGCGTTTGTGTGACACTCAAGGAGCGCTCGTAGAAGACCGCGTGATGCCGCCCGACGATCTCGACACTTTCGCCGCCGACTGGGTCTGGGAGACCGATGCGGAGCTTCGGCTGACGCGGGTGTCCGGGCGCTACGTGGCGCTGACCGGCGTGGCCGCGCCGCTCGGGCGGCCCTGGCCGGGGCTCGACGGCGATCCGGGTGACGATGCGCCGCTCAGGAGCCCGATCCCGTTCCGCGACGCGATCCGGCCGCACCGTCACCGCGACGGGCGGACCCAATGGTTCCGGTTCGGCGGAGCGCCGCTCTTCGCGGCGGATGGGACCGTCACCGGATGGCGCGGCGTCTGCGCCGCGCTGTCCGGCCTGGCGGTCGCGCAGCTCGACCAGGCGCGGCGCTGCGAGGAGCAGACGCGGCGCTTCGCGGCGGTGGTGGAGAATCTTCCCCTCGGCGTCAGCCTGTTCGACGCCGACCTGCGGCTGATCGCCCACAACGACCGGCTCCGCGATCTCTTCGGGTTGCCGCCGGCGCTGTTGCGCCTCGGCACGCCGCTCGAGAGCATGATCCGCACCAGCGCCGAGGCCGGCAACTACCTGCACCTGAACCCCGACCAAGCCTGGGCCTACGTCTCCGCGCGCATCGCGCAGCGGGTCCGGCTGCAGCGCGAGCGGCACTTGCCGAACGGCCGCCTGCTCAAGACCACCATCGCGCCGCTGCCGGACGGCAGCACCATGGTGGTGCACGAGGACGCGACCGACCGGGCGCGGGCCGATGCGCGGCTGGCCGAGCAGAACCGCTGGCTCGACCATGCCCTCACCCACATGTCGCACGGCCTCGTCCTGTTCGACGCCGATCACCGGGTCACGGTCGTCAACCGGCAGTTCCTCGACCTCTACGGCCTGTCGCCCGAGACGGTGCGTCCGGGCATCACCGCCGAGGAACTGATCCACCGCCGCACCGAGGCCGGCAACTTCCCGGGCCTGCGGCCCGAGGAGGCCTGGCGGCAGGTGAGCGAGCGGCTGGCCACCCGCACCCGCTACCGGCTCGACCAGACGCTGATCGACGGACGGGTGATCGCCGTCACCTACGCGCCGACGCCGGAGGGCGGCTTCGTGACGGTGCACGAGGACGTCACCGCCGCCAAGCGCGCCGAGGCGCAGATCGTCCACATGGCCCGCCACGACGCGCTGACCGGCCTGCCCAACCGCACCCTGCTGCACGAGGCCCTGGCCGAGGCCTTGGCCAAGGAGCCGGCATCCGGCGGCGGCGCCACGGCGGTCCTGTGCCTCGACCTCGACCGGTTCAAGAACGTCAATGACACCCTCGGCCACGCCGTCGGCGACAAGCTGCTGCGCGAGGTGACCGCCCGGCTCGCCGCCGCGATCCGCGACAAGGCGGAGGCCGGCACCGCGACCCTGGCGCGGCTCGGCGGCGACGAGTTCGCGGTGATCCTGCAGCCGACCTCGCGCTTCCGGGCCGGACGCCTCGCCGGCCGGCTGATCGAGGCGGTCGGACGCGACTACGAGATCGACGGCAAGCGCGTCACGGTCGGCCTCAGCATCGGCATCGCGCTCACGCCGTCGGACGGGCGGGATTCCGAGGGCCTGTTGCGGGCCGCCGACATGGCGCTCTACCGCGCCAAGGCCGAAGGGAGAGGCGTCCACCGCTTCTTCGAGCCCGCCATGGACGTGGCGATCCAGGCTCGGCGCGGCGTCGAGCTCGATCTCCGCGTCGCCCTGGCGGAGCAGCAATTCGCCCTGGCGTTCCAGCCGTTCCTGGACCTGTCGAGCAACCGCATCGCGGGGTTCGAGGCGCTGGTGCGCTGGCACCACCCGGTCCGGGGCGTGGTGAGCCCCGCCGCCTTCGTGCCGATCGCCGAGGAGACCGGCATGATCGTGCCGCTGGGCGAGTGGGTCCTGCGCCAGGCCTGCCGCGAGGCGGCGCGCTGGCCGCAAGCCCTCCGGGTCTCCGTCAATCTCTCGCCGGTGCAGTTCCGCAGCAACGACATCGACGCCACCGTGATCGCGGCCCTGCGCGAGGCGAATCTCGACCCGCACCGGCTCGAGCTCGAGATCACCGAGGGCGTGCTCCTGCAGGACAACGCCTCGACGCTAGCCATCCTGCACCGCCTCAAGGGGATCGGGGTGCGGATCGCCATGGACGATTTCGGGACCGGCTACTCGTCGCTCGGCTACCTGCGGGCCTTCCCGTTCGACAAGATCAAGATCGACCGCGCCTTCGTGGCCGACCTCTCGGTGCGGCCCGACGCGCTCGCCATCGTGCGGGCGGTGACCACGCTCGCCGACAGCCTCGGCATGACCACCACCGCCGAGGGCGTCGAGACCGAGGAGCAGCTCGCCCAGCTGCGGGCGGCGGGCTGCACCGAGGTGCAGGGTTACCTCGTCAGCCGACCGGTCGCGGCGGAGACGGTGGCGCCGATGCTGATCAGGGCTGGCGTGGAGATGGCGGGCCGACGCTTCTGATACTAACCCTCATCCCCTCAGGCTCGTCCCGGAACCGCTGACCGTCCAGGACAAGGCGGATCGCTGACCGCCTCGTTCTCTGCCACCTGCGCGTCTGGATCCCAGGCTCCGCTTCGCGCCCCGGGATGATGCGGAGGGTGTCGAGGCCGACGGGACGACAGACTGAAATTGGACAGTCAGTGCCGCAGCCCCGGCGCCTCGCGCCCGGTCTTCTCGACGTATTCCGAATACCCGCCTCCATACTGATGGATGCCGTCCGGCGTCAGCTCCAGCACCCGGTTCGACAGGGCGGCGAGGAAGTGCCGGTCGTGCGAGACGAACAGCATCGTGCCCTCGTACTGGGCGAGCGCGGCGATCAGCATGTCCTTGGTGCCGACGTCGAGGTGGTTGGTCGGCTCGTCGAGGACGAGGAAGTTCGGCGGGTCGTAGAGCATCCTGGCCATGGCGAGGCGGGCCTTCTCGCCGCCCGAGAGCACCCGGCAGCGCTTCTCGACGTCGTCGCCCGAGAAGCCGAAGCAGCCGGCGAGCGTGCGCAGCGAGCCCTGGCCGGCCTGCGGGAAGGATTCCTCCAGGAACTCGAACACCGTGCGCTCACCGTCGAGGATGTCCATGGCGTGCTGGGCGAAGTAGCCGAGCTTGACGCTGGCCCCGATCGTGACGGAGCCGGCATCCGGCGCCGTGGTGCCGGTGGCGAGCTTGAGCAAGGTCGACTTGCCGGCGCCGTTGATGCCCATCACGCACCAGCGCTCCTTGCGGCGGATGCCGAAATCGAGCCCGTCATAGATCGTGCGGCTGCCGTAGCTCTTGCGCACCGATTTCAGGCTGATCACGTCGTCGCCCGAGCGGGGCGCGGCGGGGAAGTCGAAGGCGACGCTCTGGCGGCGGCGGGGCGGCTCGACGCGCTCGATCTTGTCGAGCTTCTTCACCCGGCTCTGCACCTGGGCGGCATGCGAGGCGCGCGCCTTGAAGCGCTCGATGAACTTGATCTCCTTGGCCAGCATCGCCTGCTGGCGCTCGAACTGCGCCTGCTGCTGCGCCTCGTTCTGCGCCCGCTGCTGCTCGTAGAAGGCGTAGTCGCCCGAATAGGTCGTGAGCGAGCCGGCGTCGATCTCGATGATCTTGCCGACGATCCGGTTCATGAAGGCCCGGTCGTGCGAGGTCATCAGCAGGGCGCCGTCGAAGCCCTTGAGGAAGTCCTCGAGCCAGATCAGGCTCTCGAGGTCGAGGTGGTTGCTCGGCTCGTCGAGGAGCATCACGTCGGGGTTCATCAAGAGGATGCGGGCGAGCGCGACGCGCATCTTCCAGCCGCCCGACAGGGCGCCGACATCGCCCTCGATCATCTCAGGCGAGAAGCTCAGGCCCGCCAGCACCTCGTGCGCCCGGCCCTCCAGCGCGTAGCCGCCGAGCTCCTCGAACCGCCCCTGGACCTCGCCATAGCGCTCGACCAGCGCCTCCATCTCGTCGGCCCGGTCGGGATCGGCGAGCGCCGTCTCGATCTCGCGCAGCTCGGCCGCGATCTCGCTCACGGGGCCTGCGCCGTCCATCACCTCGGACAGCACGCTGCGGCCGGCCATCTCGCCGACATCCTGGCTGAAATACCCGATGGTGATGCCGCGATCGGTCGAGACCTGGCCCTCGTCGGGCTGCTCCTCGCCGGTGATCATCCGGAACAGGGTCGTCTTGCCGGCGCCGTTGGGGCCGACGAGCCCGACCTTCTCGCCGCGCTGCAACGCCGCCGAGGCCTCGATGAAGAGGAGCTGGTTGCCGTTCTGCTTGCCGATCTTATCGAGGCGGATCATGGGGATGGGATGTCCGAAAAGAGGAGCGCGCCGGACCGGGGCCGGACCGCGCGCTTGACGCAGTCAGAATCGTGCCACGGCTTCGTGGCGCGCAGGTGTCGGGCGTGAGGTCAGACCCGCGTGCCGCCCCGCCCGTCGACCACGTCGGTGGCGGCCCGGAAGGCGGCGTCGGCGTCGAGCGCCGTGGTGTCGAGCACCACCGCGTCCTCGGCCACCCGCAGGGGGGCGGCGGCGCGGTCGGCGGCTCGGGCGGCGCGACGCAGGATGTCGGCCAGCACGGCCTCGTAG
>JAEWKL010000125.1 GCA_023386115.1 Pseudomonadota bacterium | reverse complement strand
ATCGCCGCCCGCGCCGCCGATCAGGCCGCGATCATCGCCGACAGCGTCGGCCACGGCGTCGCCGCCGTGACCCACGGCGCCATCGACCCGACCGTCTTCCGCCTGGCGATCTTCGTGCTGGCGATCTTCGTCGGCTACTACGTGGTCTGGTCGGTGACCCCGGCCCTTCACACCCCGCTGATGTCCGTCACCAACGCGATCTCTTCGGTGATCGTGGTCGGCGCGCTCTTGGCCGTCGGCGTGCCGCTGATCGAGAAGGGCACTGGTTGGGCCCGCTTCTTCGGCTTCATCGGCCTCGTCTTCGCCAGCGTGAACATCTTCGGCGGCTTCCTCGTCACCCAGCGCATGCTCAGCATGTACAAGAAGAAGGCCTGAGGCGATGTCGGAGAACGTCTCCTCGCTCCTCTACCTCGTCTCCGGCGTCCTGTTCATCCTGGCGCTGCGGGGCCTGTCCCACCCGACCACCTCCCGGCAGGGCAACCTGTACGGCATGATCGGCATGGGCATCGCCATCCTGACGACGCTGGTCGGCCACGCGCCGTCCGGCGTCGGCGCCTGGTTCCTGGTGCTGCTCGGCCTCGGCATCGGCGGCGGCGCCGGCGCGGTGATCGCCAAGCGCGTGCCGATGACGGCGATGCCCCAGCTCGTCGCGGCCTTCCACTCCCTCGTCGGCCTCGCGGCCGTCGCGGTGGCGGCCGGCGCCCTCTACGCGCCGCAGGCGTTCGACATCATCGAGAACGGCCACATCCACAAGCAGTCGCTGTTCGAGATGGGCCTCGGTGTCGCCATCGGCGCCATCACCTTCACCGGCTCGGTGATCGCGTTCCTCAAGCTCGACGGCCGCATGTCGGGCAAGCCGATCATGCTGCCGCAGCGCCATGCCATCAACGTCGTGCTCGCCATCGTGCTGGTGGCGCTGCTCGCCGGCTTCATCGGCGGCGGCAGCAAGGTGCTGTTCTGGCTGATCGTGATCCTGTCCTTCGTGCTCGGCGGCTTGCTGATCATCCCGATCGGCGGCGCGGACATGCCGGTCGTGGTCTCGATGCTCAACTCGTATTCGGGCTGGGCGGCCGCGGGCATCGGCTTCACGCTCGGCAACCTCGCGCTGATCATCACCGGCGCGCTGGTCGGCTCGTCGGGCGCGATCCTGTCCTACATCATGTGCCACGCGATGAACCGCTCGTTCATCTCGGTGATCCTCGGCGGCTTCGGCGGCGACGCCGCGGCGGCCTCCGGTGGCGGCCAGGTCGAGACCCGGCCGGTCAAGCAGGGTTCGGCGGACGACGCGGCCTTCATCATGAAGAATGCCGAGAAGATCATCATCGTGCCGGGCTACGGCATGGCGGTGGCGCAGGCCCAGCACAGCTTGCGCGAGATGGCCGACCAGCTCAAGAAGGCCGGCGTCGACGTCAAGTACGCCATCCACCCGGTGGCGGGCCGCATGCCGGGCCACATGAACGTCCTGCTCGCCGAGGCCAACGTGCCGTACGACGAGGTGCACGAGCTGGAGGACATCAACGGCGAGTTCCCGCAGGCCGACGTGGCCTTCGTGATCGGCGCCAACGACGTCACCAACCCGGCCGCCAAGACCGACCCGCAATCGCCGATCTACGGGATGCCGATCCTCGACGTGGAGCGGGCCAAGACCGTGCTGTTCATCAAGCGCGGCATGGGCTCCGGTTACGCCGGCGTGGAGAACGAGGTGTTCTTCCGCGACAACACCATGATGCTGTTCGGCGACGCCAAGAAGGTCGTCGACGAGATCGTCAAGAACCTCTGACGGGGGCGCTCTGGGGGGGGGCCTATCGTCCTCCCCCGAGAACCATCGGTGCTCGCCACCGGCACAAGCCTCGATCGAATGAAGGCCCGGATCCGAGAGGGACCCGGGCCTTTCTTCCGACGAGCGGTCGTCGGCCCTCGGACATCGGCGAGCCGCCGCGGGATTTACCCCCCCGAGGGCGACGTGGGAATTCCCTATCCCGGGTCAGGCGGCTTGCAGCGAGACCATGAAGCGCGAGACCTCCTCGGCGAGGTGGCTCGATTCGCGCGACAGCTCCGAGGCAGCGTCGAGGACCTGGCCGGCGGCGGTTCCGGTCGATTCGGAGACCCGCGCCACCCCGGCGATGGTCCGCGTGACCTCGTCGGTCCGCTCGGCCGCCTGGCCGATGCCGCGCACGATCTCCTGCGTCGCCGCGCCCTGCTCGTCCACCGCCGCGGCGATCGAGGCGGCGACGGCGCTGATCTCGCGGATGCGCGCGCCGATCCCGCCGATCGCCGCCACGGTCCGGCCGGTCGCCCCCTGCACCTGGGCGATCTGGCGGCCGATCTCCTCGGTCGCCTTGGCGGTCTGGTCGGCGAGGGCCTTCACCTCGGCGGCGACGACCGCGAAGCCGCGGCCCGCCTCGCCGGCCCGCGCCGCCTCGATCGTGGCATTTAACGCCAGAAGATTGGTCTGGCCGGCGATCGACGAGATCAGGCTCACCACGTCGCCGATCCGGGCCACGATGGCGCTGAGCGCCTCGACCCCACCGGCCGCCTGCTCGGCCTCGCCCACGGCGATGCGGACCAGCTCGTTCGATCCGGCGACCTGCCGGCCGATCTCCTGCACCGAGCTGCCGAGCTGCTCGGCCGCCGTCGCCACGATGCCGACGCTGGAGGCGGTCTGCCCGGCGGAGGTCGAGACAGTGGCCGCCTGGCTCACCGTCTCGGCGGCGGCCCGGGTCATCGCCGTCGCGGTCCCCTGCAGCGTGTCCGCCGCGGTCGAGACGCTGCGCACGATGCCGCCGACGGCGCTCTGGAAGTCCTGCCCGATCTGCCGCATCGCCGCCCGGCGCTGGTCCTCGGCGGAAGCCCGGGCGAGCGCCGTCTCCTGCTCCAGGGCGCGGGTGCGGATCAGGTTGTCCTTGAAGACCTGGACCGCCGCCGCCATCGCGCCGAGCTCGTCCCGGCGGGCGAGGCCAGGCACGGCGATGTCGGCCCGGCCCGCCGCGAGGTCGCGCATCGCCGCCGCGAGCCCGCGCAGGCCCCGGACGATGCGGGTCTGCACGATCACCACCGAGCACATCAGGAGGAGCAGGGTGGCGCCGACGACGCCCGCATAG
>JAEWKL010000076.1 GCA_023386115.1 Pseudomonadota bacterium | reverse complement strand
CTGCAATTCGTCCGGGGTCAGCATCATGATGACGTCGGCCCATTTGGCGGCCTCTGCGACTTCCATGACTTTGAACTTCTCGCCCTCGGCCTTCTTGGCGGAGGCCGAGCCCTTGCGCAGCGCAATCGCCACGTCCTTCACGCCGGAATCCCGCAGGTTCAGCGCATGGGCATGGCCCTGGCTGCCATAGCCGACGATGACGACCTTCTTGCCCTTGATCAGATTGATGTCGGCATCACGATCGTAATAGACCCGCATGGCGGCTCCCCCTTGTGCAGATTGCGAGAATTGCGAACGCTCCGGGCGCTGGAGCGGCCGTGCGACGGGCGGCTTGTAGCGGCGTGATTCGCGACAGGGAATAGGTTATGCGCGCGAACGCGCACATGGCTGGGTCGATCGGTGCGCCGAAGCGCACCGCGGCTGGGTCGATCGGTGCGCCGAAGCGCATTGCGGCTGGGTCGATCGGTGCGCGAGTTCGGCCCGCTCCGGGGCCGGGGAGGATCCGCATGACGACAGCGGCGACGCCCGCCGATCTGGTCGCGTTCTGGCGCGAGGCCGGGTTCGACCGCTGGTTCACGGCCGATCCGGCCTTCGACGGCGCCTGCCGGGCCTACCTGCCGCTGCACGAGGCGGCGATGCGGGGTGCGCTCGCATCCTGGGAGGAGACGCCGGAGGGCGCTCTCGCCCTGGTGCTGCTCCTCGACCAGTTCCCGCGCAACCTGTTTCGCGGCACGCCTCGGGCCTGGGCGACCGACGTGCTGGCGCTGGCCGCGGCCGAGCGCGCGCTCGCCCGTGGCCATGACCGGGCGATCGAACCGGCCTTGCGCATCTTCCTCTACATGCCGCTGACCCATGCCGAGAACCTGAGCCTGCAGGAGCGCAGCGTCGCGCTGTTCACCGCGCTCGGCCTCCCGGTGCATCGCGAGGCGGCGATCGAGCACCGCGACCTGATCCGCCGCTTCGGCCGCTTTCCCCACCGCAACGCCGTGCTCGGCCGCCCCGAGACGGCAGCCGAGCGGGATTACCTCGCGCGCGAGGATGCATTTCGGGGTTGAGAACCCTGCCGGGGCTGACTCACGCCGGCAGCGGCAGCCCCTCCCGGGCGAAGGCACGCTGCACAGCCGGGCGTTCGGCCATGCGGCGGGCGTGGTCGGTCCAGTAGGGGAACTGGCGGGCCATGTCGTAGCCCAGCACCTGCCCGCGGCCCCAGTGCCAGAACACCAGGAGGTAGGGATCGGCGACGCTGTAATGCTCGCCGGCAGCCCAGCCGCCGCGCGACAGGCCGACCTCGATCATCGTCCAGAGATCGGCGCAGGTCTCGCGGCCCTTGGCCTTCACGTCCTCGATCGCCGCCTCGTCGCTGGCGTAGCGCTCGGCCCGGCGGATATGGGCATAGGCCGGGTGGATGGTCGAGGAAATCCAGGCCAGCCACTCGGCGCAACGCGCCTCCGCCCGCGGATCCTCGGGCCACAAGCCCGCCTGCGGGTGCCGCCGCGCGATGTAGCGCAGGATCGCCGGGTTCTCGGTCAGCACCCACTCGCCCTCGGCGAGCGCGGGCACCCGGCCCTTCTGGTTGATGGCGAGGTAGCGGCCGCCGCGCTGCTCGGCGGAGGCGAAATCGACCTTCACCGCCTCGAAGGCTGCGCCGGTCTCCTCCAGGACGATGTGGGGCGCGAGCGAGCAGGCGCCCGGCGAATAGTAGAGCGTGAGCGTGTCGGACAAGGAGACCTCCCGGCGCGAGCCGCCGCGCCTTGAGCCGTGCGGGGCGGCGTCCTCGTCCCTTACGCCAAGCCGGGGCCGGACGGTACCGCTCCGGCTCCGATCCCCGGGCGGACGAGTCTCAGGCGGAGACTTGCGGGCGGGCCGCTACGCCCGCGCTGGAACGGGCGCGCCGCATCACGAGCCAGACGAGGGCGCAGAGCACGATCGCGCCCTGCACGCCCAGAGCCTCCCAGCTGCCGTTGAAGCCGAGCGCGGTGACGAGATCCGGCACGCCGTCATTGTGCACCGACACGATCACCTGCTCCTGGAATTCCTGGATCGCCGCCCCCACCATGCGCAGGCCCATCACGAACAGGAAGGCCGAGGTGATGAGGAAGACCGGCCGCAGCGGCAGCCGCAGGGCCAGCCACTGCATCGCCACGAACACCACCGCGAGGGCGGCGGCGGCGATGGCGAGCCCGCCGAGGAGCGACGCGTCGAAGCCGCCGGCGGTGCGGGCGAGCGCGTGCAGGAACAGGACCGTCTCGGCGCCCTCCCGGAACACCGCCAGGAAGGCGATGCCCGCGAGCGACAGGACCGTGCCGGCTCCCATCGCCCGCTCGGCCATGCGGTTGATCTCGGCCTTCCAGGCCGCCGGATCCTGGCGCAGGAACAGCCAGCCGCTCATCGTGAACATCAGGCCGGCGGCGACCACGATGACGCCGGCCTCGATCAGGTCGTTGTGATTGCCGTCGAAGAAAGCCTCGAACACCCAGGCCATGCCGAAGCTCGCCAGCACCGCGAGGCCCGCCCCGGCATAGACCGGGCGGATGCGCTCCGCCGCCCCGGCCCGGCGCAGGAACGCTGCCAGTGCCGCCACCACCAGCAGCGCTTCCAGCCCCTCGCGGAACAGGATGGTGAAGGCCTGCACGAAGGTGGATCCGTCGGCCATGGGGTGCTCCTCGCTTCACGTCGTCCAATGGGCGCCGTCGCACCCCGTCTGACGCCCTCTTAGGCGAGGCGGCTCCGGCTTTCAAATCCCGGATCTCTGTTTTGTATCATTCTAAACTGATCAATAGCAGGCTAGAAATGGTATTTGGTAGCCGAGTACAGCAAAATTGCCGCCCATTATCTTGAAAAATCATAAATAAATCAAAACATATACTGATCGCGGCGGCCGATATGACGCAAGTCATCGCCATGTCCTCGGCCCCTCTCGGGTCAGGCATGAGCCAGCAGCCCGGATTCCATTCTCCGTCGCGCCAGCTGATCGATGCTCCCTGCTCGTCTCCGGTCTGGCGACCGCCTCAGCACCGCGCGGCCGCTGGCACAGCTGGAGACGATCGAGTTCGTCGAGACCTCGGTCACCGCGCCGCGGAGCATCGCCGCTCAGCGGCGTCAGCCTCGGCGGCGGCGTGGGCCATGCCGGCGCCAGCCCGGCCGACGACGTGATCGGCAGCGTCCGCAACATCACCGTGACCGTGTGCGACGCCGTGGCGGCCAGCGAGTTCGAGCGGGTCGACCCGCGGCTGAAGGGCAGGCGGGCAGAGGTCAGCGTCACGAACCTCCTCGACGGCAAGTCCTGACTGTCAGGCCGGCGCCTGCCACTGCGGCCGGCCGCGGCAGATTCCGGGGAGCCCGATCGACCGGTGGTGTGGGTGGTCCTCACCACCCGGCATGCGGCTTCAATCCGCGCACCCGTGCCACTGCCGCCTCCACGCCCTGCCATTCCGGTGCGTCCGGCGCGTAGCGGGCGCGGGTATAGGCGACGACCTCCGCGACCTGCCGGTCGGTGAGAGTCTCGCGAAAGGCCGGCATCGCGGCGGGCGGTGCCGAGGGATCGGGGTTCGGGAAGCGCTCGGCGGCGGCCGCGACGCCGTTGAGCACGGCCTGGATCAGGTTGTCCGGATGGGCGCTGTGCACCGCCGTGACGAGGCCGAGCGGCACCAGATCCCCACCGGCCCCGCCCTCGTGGCAGGAGGCGCAGGCACCCTGGAACAGCGACGAGGCGGCGGGCGGGGACGCGGTCGCGGCCGCGGCGACGGAGGCGGGCGCCGCACGGGCCAGGCTCGCGAGGTAGACCGCCATGGCGCGGATGTCGGCGTCGGGCAGGGGGCTCAAGGCGGCGACCACGTCGGCCATCGGCCCGGCGGCGCTGCCGTGGCGGGGCGAGCGGCCGGTCCGCAGGTAGGCGAAGACATCGTCCTCGGTCCAGGGCAGGGGGGAGCGGGACGGCCCCGACAGCGCCGGCGCCTCCCAGCCATCGGCGAAGCCGCCGGCGAGGTGCGCCTCGCCCCGGCTCTCGGCCCCGAGGGCATTGCGCGGGGTATGGCAGGCGCCGCAATGGCCGAGCGCCTCGACCAGGTAGGCGCCGCGGTTCCAATCCGGTCCGCGGTCCGGATCGGCGAAGGCTGGTGGGCGGTGGAAGAGGGCGTTCCAGCCCGCCATCAGCGGCCGGATGTTGAACGGGGGGCGCAGGCTGGTCTCGGGGACCGAATTCGCCACCGGGCCTTGCGCCATCAGGTGAGCGTAGAGCGCCTGAAGATCGCGCTCCGAGATTCCCGCGAAGCTCGGATAGGGATGGGCCGGGTAGAGGTGGTGGCCGTCCCGGGACACGCCCTCGCGCATTGCCCGGGCGAAGGCGGGATAGGACCAGGCGCCGAGGCCGCTGCCGGCATCCGGCGTGATGTTCGAGGCGTAGACGATGCCGAACGGTGTCTCGAGCCCGCGCCCGCCGGCCAAGGACCGGCCGTCCCGCCCGACATGGCAGACGAGGCAGGCGCCCGCCGCCGCGACGAGGCGCCCCTGCGCGATCGTGGCGGCCGAATAGGTCGCCGGGTCCGGCCGCTCGATCGACGGATAGGCCGGCCGCCAGGGCAGGAGGGTCGGGGCGAGCGCCAGCGCCCCGGCGCCGGCCCCGAACAGGCCGGCGAGGAAGCCCCGGCGCCGGCGCGGGATCTCCCCGGGCCCGGCGATCCGCGGCGGGTTGAGGGCGACGCGGACAGACTCCGCCGTGAGCGGGAGTTCGCGGAAGCGGATGCCGGTGGCGTCGAACAGCGCGTTGGTGATCGCCGCCGCGCTCGGCACCGAGGCCGATTCGCCGGCCCCCAGCGGCGGCTGGTCCGGGCGCGGCAGCATCAGGACGTCGATCTCAGGGATCTGTGGGAAGGCGAGGATCGGGTAGCTGCCCCATTCGCGGCTCGTCACCCCGGTGGCGTCGAAGCCGACCGATTCCGTGAGCACCCGGCTCGTCGACTGGATGACGTTGCCGTGGATCTGGTGGCGCACCCCGTCCGGATTGATCATCAGGCCGGAATCCTGCCCCACCACCACCCGGGTCACCGCGACCTCTCCGGTGACCCGGTTGACCGCCACATCCGCCACCCAGGCGGCCCAGGCCGCGGCCTTGCCCGGGAACGGCCCGTGGACATAGACCGCGTAGGCGAAGCCCCGTCCGTACAGGATGTCGCCGGACCACCCATGGGTGCCGGGTCTGGTGTGCGGCACCCAGGCCGCCCGCTCGGCGACGGCGCGCACGAGGTCGGCGGCGCGGGGATCAGCCAAGTAGCGCAGGCGGTATTCGATCGGATCGACACCGGCCGCGCTGGCCAGCTCGTCGATGTAGGATTCGTGCGCGAAGGTGTTCGGCAGGGCCGAGACGCCGCGCAGCCACGAGGCGCGGGCGATCGGCGGCATGTCGTGCACCGTCACCCGGGCGTGGCCGAAGGCGTAAGGCGGCACCGCCGTGCGGTCCCCCATCGGGTACACGGCAGGCTGACTCGAGACCTTGCCGGTGAGGATCAGCGCCAGGGTCGGCGCGCCGTTCGAGGGGTAGCGGGTCTCGAAATCGTAGGCCGCCGGCCCCCCCTCGGCATCGAGCCCGCCGCGCACGTCCATCACCTGCGCCGCGCCCTTCGGCTCCCAGGCGTGCTCCTGCTCGCGGGTGAGCTGCACCCGTACCGGCCGGCCGACCGCCCGGGCGAGGAGCGCCGCATCGGCCGCGACGTCGTCGGCGCAGTTGCGGCCGTAGCAGCCCGCCGCCTCGTGGCGCTCGATCGCGATTCTCTCCTCGGCCATGTCGAGGAGGAGCGCGAGGTCGCTCCGCAGGACGTGCGGGTTCTGGGTGCCGGACCAGACCACGAGGTCGGCGTCCAGATCCCCTCGACGGAACTCCGCCACGGCGCAGGACGGCCCGATCGAGCCGTGCATCTGGTAGGGCCAGACATAGGTGCGGTCGATCCGCGACCCGGCGTGGCTCAGCGCCCGCTCGACGTCGCCGCGCTCCAAGAGCGTGCGCGCTGTCGCGGGATTGTCGCGCAACGCCGCCTCGGGCCGGTTGAGGTCGGGCAACGCCGCCCAGGGCCGCCACGTCACGGACAGGCAGCGCGCCGCTTCCGCCGCGTTCTCCTCGCGCTCGGCGACCACGCCGACGAAGTCGCCGACGACCACCACCCCGACGAGGCCCGGGATATGCGCGACCGAGGCCTCGTCCACCGAGACCAGCCTCTCGCCGAGGGCGATATCGACCCCCGCGCAGGGCGGTCGGACCACGCGGCCATGCACCATGCCGGGCACCCGCACGTCGTGGATGTAGGTCCAGGCGCCGACCGCCTTGGCGGGGATGTCGACCCGCGGCACCGGCCGGCCGACGAGGGTGTAGTCCGCGACCGGCTTCACCGGCGCATCGGGATCGAGGGTCAGCTCGGTGCGGTTCCCCCGCACCAGCTCGCCGTAGGACACGCCCAGCTCCGGCTCCGCCGCGACCCGGACGGTGCCGGATGCGACGACCAGCTCCGCAACGCCACGGTTGAGCCGGCGCGACGCCGCCTCGACAAGGTGGCGGCGGGCGGTGGCGGCGGCCTGGCGTAGGGGAACGGCCGCGATCTGGATCGTCTCGCTCGCGATGGTGCCGCCCTGGTCGGGGGCGGTCGCGGTGCTGCCGAGCTCCAGCGCGACGAAGCGGAGCGGCACGTCGAGTTCCTCGGCGACGATCTGGGCGAGCGCGGTGCGGATGCCGGTGCCGAGATCGACATGGCCGTTGAAGGCGGTGATCCGGCCCTCGCCGTCGACCGCAAGGTAGAGCGCGCGCTGCGGCCCCGCCGCCAGGGCGGCGCCCGGGGCATCGCCGAGGCGGGGCGGGCGGCCCAGCGTCTCGCGGTAGACGAGCAACAGGTCGCCCGCCTCCTGCCAGTGCCGGCTTTCGGCCGCGGGATCCCGGGTCATGCCTCATCTCCCAAGGAACCGGCCGGGGAATGGGGGCGCATCCGGGCCGCTGCGGCCCGCACGGCGCGCAGGATCTCGATATGCGTGCCGCAGCGGCACAGGTTGCCCTGGAGGCTCGAGCGGATCTCGGCCTCGCTCGGGTCCGGGTTGGCGGACAGGAGCGCCACCGTGGTCATGATCATGCCATTCAGGCAGTAGCCGCATTGCGCGGCATTCTCGGCGATGAACGCCTCCTGCACCGGATGCAGCCGCCCGGCCTCGCCCAAACCTTCCAGGGTGGTGATCCGGCGACCGACGGCCGCGCGCAAGGGAATCGCGCAGGAGCGCAGGGCCCGGCCGTCGACCAGCACCGTGCAGCTGCCGCACTGGCCGAGGCCGCAGCCGTATTTCGGGCCGTTCAGCTCCAGGTCGTTGCGCAGAACGTAGAGGAGGCGGGTGCCGGGCGCGGCCTCCACCGCCACGCTCCGGCCGTTGACCGTGAGCACGTGGCGCAAGGCCGTCAGCCGCGCATCGTTGCCGATCGGCCGCCGATCGTCCTGCATGTGGTCCTGTCCCGCCCCAGCCCGGCTGTCCCGCCGGCTGACCATCGTTCTCACAGATTTCGGTGAGGACCGGAACCGGACCCGCCCGCGACATTCGCGGCTTGCAAGAGCTTGGCCAAAGAGCTTGGCCAACGAGAAGCTCGGCCAGGCGGAAGGGACTCGGGCGCATCCCGGCCGGGAAGGCAGGCGGGGGGGCGGTCACGATTCGAAGGACCACGGATGATCGGGCGCTGAGAAGGCCGGGTCTCAGGGTGTCAAACCGATTGGATCTCGCAAGCGCCAGAGTTCGATCGATGTAAGGCTCCAGTTTCGGCATTCTCCGTGTCGTTACCGCGCTGCATCGCAGAGCTTGGAACTCAGAAGCACACGTATTGGAAATCGACGCTGCCAGCGTGCCGCACCTTTGCCGCATGCCTGCGGTTCTGGATTTGGGGATCCGCCGCGCAGGCTCGGAGAGACCGCAAGAATGTCAATTCAACAAAGATAAAACAAACAAGGTCAGGGCGTCATATTAGGTTGTCTTGCGAACTTAAATTTGTTAATGATTTACAGTTAGACAAATGTTAAATTTCACAAAAAACAATCAATTATCATGATATTGGAGGATGAAGAGTGTCCAGCGATCTCACCCAAAGCAGTATTCCGGAGGGCGAGCCCGAGACGGCGACGACCGACGAGGTCGGCGCCGGAACGGGCAGCATCACCGTGGGCGAGGACGGCGTTGCAGCCTCGCTCGCGCAGGCCGAGACCGTCCCCGATATCGCGCCGCCGAGCCTGTTCCGCCCAACCATGCGCGACGTCGAGGCCTCCGCCTCGGAGACCGCCGGCGTGACCGTCCAGCCGCAGCCGATGATGCCGGACATCCCCCTCGAGGGCGAGACCGCGCCCGTCACCGAACCGGACGCGACAGCCGACCAAGCCCTGATCCTCGGACCGTCGGAGCAAGGCGAGACCAGTGCCACGGGGACACCCGTCGCGGAGGCGGAAGGCGGACCGCCGACCGTCGTGCCGACGGAGGTTCTGGCCGACGGCACCAACCTGTTCGGGGACCGGGCGGCGATGTGGTCGGGCGATCCGTCCGAGGTCGGGGCGGGCTACAGCCTCGATCCGCCGCACGAGGAGATCTGCCTGTGCAACGAGATCATCGTGACGGCGAGCGAGGAGGTCTGACGCCCACACGTCCCTGATCACGGGTCCGTGATCACGGGTCCGTGACTTGGCCGCCGTCCTCGGTCTTCCAGGCGAGGAATGGGGGGATCGTCGCGACGACAGGCGGTTCCCCCGCGCATGACAAACGCCGCAGGCCCCGACCGCTTGCGGAGCGCCGCGCCTCCGCTAGCTCCCCGAGACTTGAGGGGAGTATGCCTATGCAGCAGCGCTGGCCGGACCGGATCTGGATCGTGCGGCACGGCGAGAGCGCCGGCAACGTCGCTCGCGACGCCGCGCATGCGGCCGGGCACACCCATATCGACATCGCCGAGCGCGACGTCGACGTGCCGCTCAGTCCCCTCGGCGAGCGCCAGGCCGCGGCGGTCGGGCGCTGGTTTTCCGAGAAGCCGATGTCCGAGCGGCCCGACGTGGTGCTGACCTCGCCCTATCGCCGGGCCGAGGCCACCGCCCGGCTGATCCGGGATGGCGGCGGCGTCGCCGACCCCCTGCTCGACTACGTCGCCGACGAGCGCCTGCGCGAGAAGGAGTTCGGGGTCCTCGACCGGCTCACCCGCGCAGGCATCACCCAGATCCATCCCGAGCAGGCCGAGCTGCGGCGGCTCCTCGGCAAGTTCTACCACCGGCCGCCGGGCGGCGAGAGCTGGTGCGACGTGATCCTGCGGCTGCGCAGCGCCCTCGACACCGTCTCGCTGCATTACGGCGGCCGGCGCGTGCTGGTGGTTGGCCATCAGGTCGTCGTCCTGTGCCTGCGCTACCTGATCGAGGGCATGACCGAGGATGAGATCCTGAGCATCGATCGGGAGGGCGACGTCGCCAATTGCGCGGTCACCGAATACGCCTTCGACCCGAACCGGGGCAGCAGCGGCAAGCTCGTGCTCCAGCGCTACAATTTCGTGGCGCCGCTGACCCGGGCCGGCGCCCCGGTGACGGCCGAGCCCGACGCCACCGGAGCCGCCCGATGACCCGTGAGACGACGATCCGCCCGATCACCGCCGAGACCCTGCGCGGCCTTCCCCTGCCGGATCCGGCCGGCGGCAGCAAGGAGGCGCGCGGCAGCGCCCTCGTCGTCGCCGGCTCGATCGAGGTGCCGGGGGCGGCGATCCTGGCCGGCAC
>JAEWKL010000063.1 GCA_023386115.1 Pseudomonadota bacterium | reverse complement strand
AGCCTGCCGTGGTGCGCCGAGACCGACCGGGCTCTGGGATCCTGACCCGGGTCAGGCGGGGCAGCGCTCCGGGGCAGCCGGCGCCGGGAAAGCCGCCTCGCGCGCCTTGATGAGAGCCACCACCGTGTCGTTGACCGGGGTCGGCACGCCGCAGAGCCGGCCCAGGCGCGGGATCGCGCCGTTGATCGCCTCGACCTCGCCGCGGCGCCCGGCCCGGTGATCGAGCAGCATCGAGGGCCGCGCCTCCGGGATCTTGCCGCCGAGCCGGCGGATATGCGCGATCGGATCGCCGACCTGGAGCGTCACGCCCATTGCGGCCGCGACCGCGATCGCCTCCTCGGCGCAACCCCTCGCCACCCGCCAAGCCTCCGGATCGGCCATCACCCCGCCGATGGTGAGGCCCGTGAGGGTGGTGGTGCCCGAGAAGGTGACGTTCATGATCAGCTTCTCCCACACCATCCGGCCGATATCGTCGAACAGGCTGACCCTGAACCCGGCCGATTCCCAGATCGCCGCCGCGGCCTCCAGGCGCTCCCGCGGCAGACCCGCGAAGGCGCCGAAGCGGATCATCTCGAGCCCATTGTGATGGGCGTGGCCGGGCCCGCGCATCGAAGCGCCGAAGCCGCCGACCACCCCGACGGCGATCCGGTCCGAGTCGATCACCGTCGCGGCCAGCTCCGGCGAGCCGAGCCCGTTCTGGATCGTCTGCACCACGGTTCCCGGCCCGACCAGGGGCTTGCAGCTCGCGGCGGCCGCCGCGACGTCGAACGCCTTGGTGGCGATGATGACGAGGTCGCAAGGACCGATCCCCTCCGGGGTCGTGCCGGCACTCGCGAGCTGCACGGTCCGGTCACCGCTCGCGCCCTCGACGCGCAACCCGTGCTCGCGCATCGCCGCCGCGTGATCGGGCCAGAGCGTGACGGCATGAACCTCATGGCCCACGGAGGCCATCAGCGCCGCGTAGACCGAGCCCATGGCCCCGCATCCAACGATCGCGACCTTCGCCATAACGGCCCCCTCCCCTGGATGGCCGGGCACGTCTCGCGGTGCCCCGACTTCGACGACCGGCGATCGGTCGCCAGGCCGCGATCGAGCGCGATCGGGCCTGATCGTATCGTAGCGGGAAAGAAGACGTCCAGGCGGTGTCGGTTGGCTCTTGCCGGGCGAGCGATGGTTGGACGTGAATTGTCCGGGGAGCGCCAGGGGACGGACACGGCGCAAGGCCGGCGACGCATCAGGCCGCGAGACTGACCAGAGGACATCCTTCGGACCGTCACGGACCAAGTGGTGCATTCACGGGCTTCTCGTCACCCCGACGGAAAGGGGGTGAACGAGCCGGGATCTCGTTTGCGAACCAACAAGATGGCTTGGCGACCCCGGCAGGGCTCGAACCTACGACCTGCCGCTTAGAAGCATTGCGCTCTGCGGCCCGATCTATGCTTTTCCATCAATGACTTATGACTTGCCCGCCTTCTTCGTTCGGGAGGCTGTTCAGGATTTCGTGCGACGGGCCGCATCGTCGGCCGCCGTCTCGATCATGGCCTGCCGGAGGTCGTCGAGGTCCGCGTGAGCATATTTCTCGGTCACGCTCAGCGCCGAATGATTGAGTAGCTTCTGCACCAGCTTCAGGTTCCCGGTCGCCCGGAGCGTGCGCGTCGCGCTCGTGTGGCGCAGGTCATGCAGCCGGAAGTCGGTGATGCCGGCCTTGGCGAAGGATCGCCGCAGAGCGGTGGACAGGCCGTTGTAGGTGATCGGATAGCGGCAGCCGCGCACGAACTTCCGGCCCGATGTGGCGCACTTCCTGGTCCGGCGGCAGAGGTAGGTGAACACCGCCGTTTCATGCTGGTCCCGAAGCGGCCAGAGCAGCGCGTGGAGCTCGGGCGTGATCGGGATGATGTGCGGCTTGTCGCCCTTGCCAATGACGCGGATGACCTCAGCCTCGAAGTCCACTTGGCGCCATGTGAGGCTGGCGACCTCACGCCGGCGCACGCCGGTGATCTGCGCGAACAGGCGCGGCGCGCGATAATCGTCCCGTTCCGCGTCCTCCAGGCGCGCCTCCTCGTCGTAGTGCAGTTCGCGCACGCGCTCTCGAGGCTCTGGCAGGCGGTGCTCGGTCCAGTTCGGCTCGTCGGGCAGCGCCACCTTCCAGACCTTGCGCGCCCTGGTGAGCACCCGGCGCAGCAATTCGGTGACGGAGCGGTTCACCTGACCATTCGAGACCCGACCGAGCGGCGCCAGCGCCTTGCCGGGGCGCTTCTTCCTGGCCGCGTTCACCTTCTCGTCGGCGCGGCGGCGCGCGACCAGGCGGGCTACGAGGTCGTCGGTGATATCGGTCAGGAGAGTCGCCGGCCCGATCCAGTCGACCAGGCGGGCCATGTTGCGCTCGGTCTCTCGTGCGGTGGCCGTGTGGTCTCCCACCTCGGCGCAGTAACGGCCGGCCGCCACGTCGAAGGTCATCGGGCCCTTTGCTTGCCGCTTGAGCTTGTCGACGTGGGCCTCGGCCTTCTTGATCTCCTCACGTTCTACGGCCTCGGCCTGCCGTTTTTCTGTCTGGCCTGTCGATCCGTGAAAGCGACGACCTCCCCGGCGGAAATCGTAGAGGTAGAACGGCGAGTTCTTTGGCTTGTAGACGGACATTCCTCGCGCGTCCTCTTGTCCAGAAATCCCATCACATCATCAAGCGTGAACTCCCGGTGTTGGCGACGTTCGCCGAACCCCTTGAGGACATAGCGGATGTTGCCCGCCTTGACGTGCTGGCGGAGGGTCTTGCTGTCCATGTTTAGCAGATCGCAGATCGCGCTTGCTGGCAGAGTGAGCCGCTGACGGAAGGCGGTCGCGATAGCATCGGGCACAGGGCGCGGCATGGTCAGACCCCCTCTCCTGCTGTGTCTGTGGTGGTCGGGGTGGTGGGGCGGCCGGCCCGCCACTCGACGAGCGGCAGCCCAAGCGGCACGCGGCTGCGCCCCCGCGCCAGCGGATGGATCGGAGCGCCGTCGGCGGTGAGCGCGAAGGCGTGCATCGGGTGGAGGCCGTCGAGCGAGAGCGCTGCGATCAGCCGATCAGCGTGCAGGCCCAGCGCTAAGAGGTTGCCCCAAGCGGCGATGCGAACCGGTGCAGCGGCGGCAAGCGCTCGGATATGGGCAAAGTTCGCCTGCCGCAGAGCCTTGAGCGTCGTCACATCCTGTCCGGCCAGCCACGCCTCAAGGTCGCGCGGGTCGGTCGCGATCCGGTCGTCGGCGTTGACCACCGTGAACCCGCCGATGCCGGGCTGGCCCTGGAGCAGCGCCCGCAGCCGGCAGATGGTCGGGTCGCTCCGGTCCGCTCCGGCTGTGCTCGGGTTGCGCATGCAGACCAGCGCCCGCGGCTCGTCGGACCACCAGCGGTCCAGGCGGAAGCGGTGCGGGCCGCAAGCGGAGAACTCGGCCGAGGCGTGCAGCCCTGCCTTCTCAGTCTCACGGGGCATGGATGCCCTCCAAGCGAGCGGAGGTGCTCGTGGATGCGATCCTCGCATTCACCGCGCCACCCATTTCGGTGAGGATTTTGCGGATGAAAAACAGTGGTCGCCACCACCTCGAAAACGCGAAAACTGGACGATCGAACAGATAGATGTCACAGTACGACTCATGACAAAACTGTTTTATGCTTCTCGAAATTATCGTCAGATTGGAGAGATCATCCTGCCCGGCCACTACGGTCGGATGATCGGATTGTCGAGACATTCGCATTACCATTTCGCTAAAGAGGAAGTTTTGGAAAAAACTAGAAAGGCGAAATATCCCCGCAAGCCCTGCCGATTGAAGTGCATATTTACCTGTGAGACAGAGATAGACATTCGAGAATATGTTGACACTCAGATGGCGCGACATCCTGGGCGCGTGCGGGAACCGATCTACGAAGTAGAGACCACGGAGCGAGACCCACTTACGCATCGAGGCGACTGGAATGTAGCTGAGTTGGTACTGCAAGGCGGTCGCGTAGCCGAGTTTTCTGCCGATCTTTATTGGCAAGGTATGCCTGGACATGAACAGCCTATCGGGCCGAGTACTTACATAGAAGTAATTACCACTTCGCCTCTTGCTGTTCTGCGTCGATTGGACTGATCGCTGTGGGACGCGGAACGCAGCTGCGGCCTGCCCTACCGACTCCTCAACATCCTCGGTGTCGGAACGGGAGGTAGCCCTATTCGCAGGGAGCGTCGCCCCTGGCACCGCGAACGGCCACGACGTCTCGCGGCTCTCGCCCGGGCGGGCCGGCACCTGGCCGGCTCCGCCGCAGGCGGTGCAGACGTCCCGGTTCGTCTCGGCGTGCCGGTCCTCGTGGGTGGCCCAGCCGGTGCCGGCGCAGGGTTCGCAAGGGACGGTGATCTCGGTCATGGCTCTCACCCCGCTGCGAAGAGGGGGAGGTCGGAGGTGCCATACCACCTGCGAATGAAGCGGCTTAGGCCATCAAACCGGTATTGCGCCCGCACGATTGTGTGCACATCTGATATGCATAATACAATCGCACTGCGGACAAAATACAACCTCATGTTAGGCGTCGTTGCAACCGTCCATAATCTCAGATGAAACCTCATCGCTCGCGGCCCAAAATTCGAGACGCCACCCTTTGGGTTCAGGGCCAAGCCCGATCCGTGTCGTGCAAGGTGCGAGATTTTACATATTCCGGATGTATCATAATAGTTTGTCCAAAGCATTGCCCTTCTGATCGCATAATTGTAAGCGTCTGCGGCGTGAAGGATTACATACTTTGCAGCATCATGTGGCGGGGAGAGCGTGAAATTGCTGTAGTGTTCATTTCTCGACAAGAGACAGCCAATTTCATGTCGCGTTCCTAGCGACTCGCCCGTACTGCCCGCATAACGGTCCCTGATGGGGTCGCGCGGCATCACGGCTGCTCCGGCAGGCTGTCGATGTTGGCGCGGATGCAGTCGCGCCGGTCGCGGTTGGCCTCATGGTTCTGCCGAGAGATAGCCTCAAGCAGATCCATGGCATCGTCCCATTCGGCGCTCGTCAGGCCCTTGGCGGCATGCAGCAGGACGGGGCCGCGGTAGCTCGTCATCCAACTGCCGCTCTCGACCTGCTTGCACTCGTGCAGGATCAAGTGCGCCCAGGGCTGGCGGATGGAAAGCGCCTTGCGCGAAAGCTCAAGCATTGGCGTAGCTCTCCCGAACGGTGGTAAATGATGCCGTAATTTGTGGTGAGAATGGCCTGTGCGGCTGCACAAATAATAATATATGTGGTTGACAGTTAGGGCCGTAAAGCGCAGCGCTGGGTTTCAGCTGAGGAGACCGCGCATGGGACGCGATTGGAAAACTTGGCACGAAATCGCACTTATGGTTCTTGGGCACGTTCATGGGTGTCCTGGAGGGCATAAATTGACCTCTTTCACTTTTGAATATCGCGCAGGAGGAGTAGAGCCCGACGGATTTTCGATTAGAACAGAAAACATGTCTGAGTCTTAACATGTAGTTATGAAGCAGTATATTTGTCTACTGGTTATGAATTTTTCAGAGATATACGACATACGCTCGTCTGGCGGGCATTAAAATCGCAGTTGTCGCGCAGCGCGGCCCTGCGCTCGTGCTGGTAATCCCAATCCCCTGCCCAGGGCAGGAGGAGATCGGCCATCCTGCTAGACGAATCGTCGAGCCTGAAGAGGCGCAGGGCGTCTCACGCGAGGGAGGCCAAGAGACTGTGAAGGGTGCGAGAGACTCGGCCATCAGCGGGCTCCTCCTGCTGCGGGGACCCGCCCCGACTCCCTCGCCTGGGCGAGGCTCATGTCGGAGAGGTCGCGGGCGGCTCTCGCCTTCGTCTCGCGGGCTTCCGCGGGCGTGGCACCGTCGACACGCCGGAGCGCATAGAGGATCGTGGTGTGGTCGAGCCCGAAGATCATGCCGATCCGCGGGAGGCTGAGGTGCGGGTGCTCGCGGGCCACCTCTGCGATCGCGGCGTGCCTGGCGACGACCAGCCCGGCGGTTCGCCGCGGGCCGAGGATGTCAGCCAGGGTGAAGCCGTTCGCCTCGGCCATCCGTGTGATGATCCGCTTCGGCTCGCGGGCCAGCCTCTCCGGGTCGAGGATCTCAAAGACCTCAGCCGGGTCGAACGGCGGCTCGACAGGAGCCGGTGGCACCGCCTCGATGAGGGCGGCGCGTCCGGACTCGGTGCGCCGCATGCGCTCCAGGGCGATGCGCGACCGCTCGACGATGGCGCGGGCCTTCTTGAGCCGGCAGCGCCTCGCGGCGGCGGCCTGCCGGGCGTTGGCCTGCTGCATGCGCGTCAGCATCTCGGCGTGGGTGCGGGGCTCGGACGTGGCGGCCATCACGCGGCCTTCCTCTTCGGCGCTGCGCGGCGCTTCTGCGCCCACTCGCGGATTTCGGGGTAGGTGACGTTGGCGAGCGCCCGCCATGCGGCGCGGCACTGCTCCAAGTTGAACAGGCCGGTGTGGGTCTCTTCGCGGGTGAGACCCATGCGGTCGGCGAGGAAGCCGTAGACCCGGCCGCGGGCCGCCTGACGCACGACGCGTTGGCTCTCTTCGTCGAGCGGGCCATAGGCGCCGCTCCGGTCGGCCGTCTGCCAGAGCGGGTCGATCATCCGCTCGTGGAGCAGCCGGCGGGCGCGGCGTAGATCGGGTCCGGCTGGGGTGCCGAGCGGATCGGTGGTGCCCGGGTGGCACCCGACATAGGCGTCCGGGCACACGTCGCAGCGCCAGATCGGCTTGTCGTGGAGGTCCGGCCGGTGCGGGTAGACCTCGGCGCCAGAGGTGAGGCGGGCCGGCTGCCCGCAGCAGAGGGGAGCGGCCGACATCACGCGGCCTTCCGCTGGCAGAGCGCCATCAGCTGCTCGACCTGCGCATCGACCTCAGCCAGGAACTCGGCGACCTCGCGCTCGACTGCGGCGATGGCCGCATCGTCCCGCGGCACGCGGATCCGGAACAGCTGCAGGTCGGCCGGCAGCCGTGGGTCGTATGACACGAAGTCGGTCCAGGCGCGACCTGGGAGGCACGCCTGCTGCCAGAGAACCTGGGGCCGATGCTCCTCCGGCAGCGTGCCGGCAAGCCAGTAGCCGAGATGGGTGGTGGTCTTCGGGCACTTGAACTCGACCAGCCCATCGTCACCGACGAGCCCATCCGGGCTGGCGCCGGCCATCGCGATCGTCGGATGGTCGATGAACCCGACCTGCTCGGGGGCCGCGTCGAACAGGAACTCGTAGGCGGCGCGGGCGCGGGGCTCGTTGTCGGTGCCCCAAACCATCTCGGCCGTCACGAAGTGCCGGGCTACCTCCCCGGTCAGCCGCTCGGCGACGAGCTGATCCCGGTAGTGGGCGCGCTCGCCGCGCCAGCCGCCGCCCTTGAGCCGGCCGATCACGTCGGCGACGCGAGAGGCCGTGACCCGGCCGCAGCGGGCCTCGAACCACGCGGCGGTGCCCTGGATCATCTCCGGCATCACCGCGCTCCCGTGGCCTGAAGAACGTTCAGGCCACGCAAGCGCTGAACCGGGAGTATGTCGACGCGGTGGAGGGGCTGCCGTTCTGGGCGATCCTGGAAGCCTACGAGCGCTTCCGCTCCGGCGAGACCCTGAGGACCTGGAACAAGGCGTTCCGGCCGACGCCGCCCGAGTTCGCCGACGAGGTGCGCGAGGGGCTGGCCGACCTACGACGCCAGCAGATCCAGATCCGGGACATCCTCGACGCCGAGATCCTGCCGCCCGTCGACCCCGAGATGGTCGCGCGGGCCCGCCAGCTGGCCGCCGAGGTCTCCGCCAGCAACGCTGCATCCCGGCGCGACAGCTGGAAGGCAGCGCCCGACGTCCGGGACGGCGCTGAGATCCTGCCGGCCGACCGGGCGGAGATCATCGCCGGCCCGCCGATCAAGCCCGGGGCGCTCGGCGCGTCAGCCCTCGGCAAGTTCCTGCCCTCCTACCCAGTGCGCCGCACGAGCGGCCAGCCCGCAGCCTAAGGAGGTCGCCATGTCGGCTGAAGAGTTCGCACCGTTCTGGATGGTCTACGGGTTCGGTCAAGGCTCGCCGACATATCGCCATGCGGCAGGCCAGGAAGCTATCACTGTAGCCTCACGGCTGGTCCGAGCGCGTCCGGTGTGAAGTTCTGCGTGTTGTGTTCGACGTTAGTGATTGAAAAACCAACGATTACGGTTAGAAGGCTCGTTGACGGTCGTTTCATCGAGGCTGACGGCGATGATAATCCGTTCTAGACAAGGAGAAGAAATATGAATAGCGACAACGCTGCGAACTCGCACGATCTCGCCGCCCTCGCAGCAGACATCGTATCCGCCTACGTGGCGAAGAACTCCATCCCAGCTTCCGAGCTGCCGGCGGTGATCGCCTCGACGCATGCGGCGCTGGCGAAGCTCTCGGCACCCTCCCAGCCGGAGCCAGTAAAGCTCGAGCCGCTGATGCCGATCCGGAAGACGGTGACCCCGGACCACATCTTCAGCCTTGAGGATGGTCGCCCGTACAAGAGCCTGAAGCGTCACCTGTCGAGCCGCGGACTCACCCCCGAGGAGTACCGCCAGAAGTGGGGCCTGCCGCACGACTACCCGATGGTGGCGGCGAACTACGCCGCCCAGCGCTCCGAGCTCGCCAAGAGCATCGGGCTCGGCGCCAGCCGGCGCAAGAACCGCGCAGCATAGCTGGCCCTGCCCCGCCGCTTTCAAGCGGCGGGGCGATCCCTCTGCGGTTGAGGACTCAGCCCGTACGCCCGTTGACCTATTGAGGCCGGCTTCTCGGACGCGACGATTGAGATTGTGCGGCTCCTCACCAAACCTCCAAGTGCCACCCGCACCTACGACGAGCGCATGACGGACCTGATCGCCTCCGGTAACTTTGGCGCCATCCTCATCAAGCCCACCGACGTCGAGGCAACGGCGACCCGGTGCGGCACGCGCTCCTGCTCGGGCCTCGGCGCGGCACCGGCCCACTTGCCCACCCCACGAGTGGCCAGCCCGCAACCTGCGGAGCGTAACTATGACCTCTGCCGATAAGCCAGAGCGGTTCTAGATGGTCGACGGAGTCGACTGTGACTGCCGACCATGCGTTATCCGACTGCTGAGGTATCAATATGCGAGGAAAACTTCTCTTCACGCTGCAAATATGGCGTACAATTTTACATTATTTTCTCATTGTATGTTATGGAAATCACCGCAGCTCGCGCGCATGAATTTGAAAATGAAAAATTCGCCGATGTGAACGACCCCGTCCGTTTTTTGAACGCTAGTTAAAGGAGCAGATTAAATGAATGATATAACCAACCCCGCACCGCATGATGTCATGCTCGTCATCGGCATCGTATCCGCTTACGTGGCGAACAATCCTGTCCCGGCCGCCGAGCTGCCGGCCCTTATCGGGTCGACGTACGCTGCGCTGGCGAAGCTCAGTGCTCCGGCCACTTCTCCGGTCGAGGAGCGCCCCTCTCCGCCGATCCCGATCCGCCGCACGGTCACGCCCGACCACATCATCAGCCTTGAGGACGGCAAGCCATACAAGGCGCTCCGCCGCCACCTCACCGGCCGGGGGCTGACCCCGGAGCAGTACCGCGAGAAGTGGGGACTGCCGTTCGACTACCCAATGGTGGCGGCGAACTACGCGGCGCAGCGGAGCGAGCTCGCGAGGATCCATGGCCTCGGCCAGATCCGGAGCGACCGAGCAGCCTCCGCACGCGCCAATCAGGACACTACGGTCAGCGACAAGCCGGCCCGGCGGCGCAAGGCTGGCTTGGACGAATAGAGGGACAGGAGGCCTCCTCGCGCGTGCTGATCCAGGATGACGACGATCCCGGGCGCGGCGCGGGCGAGGAGGCGACGGTACCGCCTGGGCGATCAGAGGCGCCCGGCTCGTGGACGGCGCGCGACGTCGAGCGCTGGCTCGTGATCCCGATGCGGCTCCTGCTTGAGGGGCCGCTCGTGGTGATGCCCGGGAACGTGCATCGGCCGACGCTGCCGAATGCGCAGCCGAGCCACTTCGACATCCTGGCGTTCGCGAGAACCGTGCTCGGCGCCGGCACGCCCGAGCTGTTGGCGATCGTCACCTGGGCTCGGATCAAGGCGCGCGCCGGCGATCCCGACTCCTCCATCGCATCCTGGTGCCGTGAGATGGGGTGGCGCGAACGCACCTTTTACCGTCGCAAGGATCGTGCTCTTGCGCGAGTTGCTCAGGCTAAGAATGTGACAGATTTTGCTATGGAACGTAAGAAATAGATGCCATGAATACCGGATAGAAATCATATACTACAAGATGCTGGAAAAATCATGGACAATCAATTCTAGCCAAAATAGTTCCATTTTCAGATCTAATAATGAAGTACCATCCCCGTCCGATTTTTTCTATCTCGCCTTTATTTTTAATATCTTCGATCTCGAATTGGGCATACTGCAAGGCTTCTTCGAGACTATTGGCGATAACGCCCTTGTCATCGCGGATTTGGCCAAATTCGGACAATATGTCGAAGTAAAATCTGTGCACGCGGGTACCCTCCAGCTCCATCCATAGATGAACACCCGTTCATTTTTACCCGCCTCTTTAGATCGAAATGCACCGCTCACAAGAATTGACGTCAATGTTTTTTTACTAACATTGGATATGTGACGATTAATTCTGCAGCGTAGCTACATTTATAAGCTTTACATCCGATGGTTCTCGTGACATTCGATAGCGAGTATGCGTGCAGTTGATCAATACGCAAAGATCCTCGGAAGTACCGAAAAAGGATAAGAGTCATGACGCTGCAGCCCATTCATACAGCCAAGTTTGTTTACCTCCCTACGAATACGACAGGTGAAAATATCAGAGCCCATGTAAGGGCTCAGATACAAAAACTGGCAGAAAGACAAAAGGAATTGCTCGCAAACAAATAGTTACCTTTATCAACGGTGCCTTGATTGGCAACGTTCCAGTTTTTTATATTTCATAGTTTCGTCAATCCATCGCTATTGTGCCAGATCGGCTCTGCGACGCAGGAGAGCAAGGCATGTACGAGATGCGACGCCCTGCATAGACGTTACCTCTTGACAGAGTCAGTGACGCGGCCGGACCGGTGGTGTGCAACATAAGCACAAGGGCCCGCCCCGTGACCGCAGCCGCGACGACGTCCGAGACCCGCAAGACCACGCCGCCGCTCGTCCCGTATCGGCGCGGCCCATCCCGCCGCGAGCGCGACCCGCGCGGCGATCGCTACGACCGCCGCGGCGCGTACCAGCACGGCGCCGGCGTTGGCCAGTCCCCACGCAAGGAGGCCGTGCCCACCGTCGTTGTCGCGATCGACGACCCGCTCGAGCCCGGCAAGCGCCTCCTCGCCTCCGTCAACCGGCGCGTCGACATTCTGGAGGACGAGCGCTCGCACGGGCGGATCACGGTCAGCCAGTACGAGACCGCGCGCCAGGTGCAGGCCGTGTTCGAACGCGCCACTGGCGCCCGCCTCGGCTCCGGCGGATGGGACATCGGCGGCTCCCGCGACCAGACCATCGCCCACGAGCTCCAGATCATCTACGCGATCGAGGACGCCCGGGTGATCCGCGCCCTCCTCGTCCGGGTCGTGAAGGCGGTCGGGTTCGTCGGCGCCCGGTTCCTCAAGAGCGTCCTCGCCGACCGCCAGACCTTCGCCCAGGCGGCCGAGGCCCGCGGCAAGGCGGGCGAGCGCGGCACCTCCCAGGTCGCCAGCCACTTCCGCATCCTCCTTGAGGGCCTGGACGAGGCCTTCGCCTCCCGCGGCCTCGCCAGCGAGGTCGAGCGCTTCTTCCGCACCGAGGACACCGGCGAGGAGACCGACGCCCACGGCACCGTCGTCCCGGCGGGCCACGGCCACGCCTGGGGCGTCGATCAGGCCCGGTTCGCCGACCACATGAACGACGAGGCAGCCGAGCTTGCCGAGCCGACCCGCCCGAGGTGGGACCGGGTAGCGTCGACCCGGCGGCGCGTCGCGCACGAGCGTTGACCCGTCGGGCGATCTACGGCAAAATCTCAGTGTCAGCAGCAATCCGCCCGGGGCTTCGAGCCGCCGGGCGTTTCTGTTTCTACTCCAGCCCTGGGAGGTCGCCATGTGACCCCGGGCCGAACCTCGAACCTCTCCGACAGCTTGGGCGTTCTCCTTGGGAGACGCGACCGAGCCTCTGTGACATGATCGGTCCCCGATGACCCTCCGCCAGCGCTTCCAGTACGCGGACGAGCTGCGCCGCTATGCGGCCGAGGTTGACGCGTTGGCGCTCGCGTCCCGCACCGATCCGGAGCGCCCCATCGTCGACAAGATCGCCCTCGCCGACCGGATGCGCGCCCGCGCCGCCGAGGTGATGCGGCACGATGATCCGATTGAGCGCGGCGTGTTCCTGACGGGATCGGCCTTTGCCTCCCGCGGCGGCCGGGCGATCCGGTCCGAGACCCGGGCGCCGCGGCGGATCCGGGCCTGATCCCAGGTCGCGATAACTGCCGATACCGCTACCTGAGCGGGTCGCGTGAACCGCACAACCAGGGCGATTTCAAAGGTCTCCAGAGACTTTAGAAATCTGTCATGGAAATCGGCAAATAGATCAACAAAAACAAGGACTTGCGCGTGGTTTCGGGCTCTAAGCGGGTCGGGCGCCTGCGGGCCCGCAGCAAGGTCGAAGCGGACGCCCGTGCGGTCGTCGCGACCCGCGCCGTCGCCTACGTCCGGGTCTCGACCGACGAACAGGCCGAGAGCGGCCACGGCCTCGAGACGCAGGACCGCGCGGTCCGCGCCTTCGCCGAGAGCCAGGGCTACCAGCTCGTCGAGGTCGCCTCCGACCCAGGCATCTCCGGCGCCACCCGCCCGGCTGACCGCCCCGGCTTCGGCCGGGTGCTGGAACTGGCGGCGGCCGGCGCCTTCACGGTGCTGCTGGTCTACCGGTTCGACCGCCTCGCCCGCGAGATCCGCTACGCCGTCACGACGGTGTCGGATCTCGCCGAGCAGCACCAGGTCGTGATCCGGTCCGTGACGGAGCCGATCGATACCGCGACCGCCATGGGCCGCACGCTGTTCGCGATCCTCGCCGGCATGGCCGAGAACGAGCGGTACGTGATCCGGGACCGCACCGCCGGCGGCCGCGTGGTGAAGGCCACGAAAGGCGGCTTCGCCGGCGGCCAAGCGCCTTACGGCTACGAGCGCGACCACCAAGGCGGCCTCAAGGTCGTGCCGGCCCAGGCCCGGGTGGTGCGCCGGATCTTCGAGGAGCGCCGCCGCAAGCGGACGCTCCAGACCATCGCCGACGGCCTCAATGCCGACGCCATCCCCTCGCCCCGCGGCGGCCAGTGGAGTGTCGGCACCGTCGCCTACCTCGTCGACAACCCGAAGTACCGCGGCGCCGTCGAGTACCTGTTCCGCTGGAACGGGACCGAGACCCACGTCCTGCAGGACGGGCAGCACGCGGCGATCATCACCGAGAAGGCCTGCTCCTGATGCTCGAAACGCAGTTCGGCTTCACCGACGGCGACGCGGTTCGCCTCGTGTCGGGCGGCCCAGTCATGATGGTACGCAACGACCGCGACGACGGCCTGATCTCTTGCATGTGGTTCGACGGCAAGCGCCTCGTGACCGACTCCTTTCCGTGTGCGGGGCTCCGGCGGGTTGGCTACGTGCGTCGGGCGCTCGCGCGCCTGCTCTGCCGGGGCTGCTGATGCTAACCGCCGACCAGCACGCGCGCCTGCCGGGCATCCTGCGCGACATCGTCGACCACGACCGCCAGGACGCGACGATCCGCGAGTTCCTGGCCGCCGAGCCGGTCGTCAGCAACTTCGAGTTCCAGACCCTGCGCCGTCGGCGTCGGGTCCGCCAGGAGCTTCGCGTCGCCGCCCGGCAGCTCTACGGCCGCATGCCCCTGCGCGGCGACACCGGCCCGGGCCGGCCCACCGCGATGGGTGCACGCTGATGTCCTGGTGGGATCGTCTCTGCCCGCACGTCTGGTCGGCGCTCGCCTTCTGGGCTGCCTACACGGGGCGCCCGTCCAGCACGGTCTTCGTCGCGCTCGGGCTGTCGGTCGCCTGGCACATCGCTGCCTCGTTGCGGCGTATCGCCCTCGGGAGTCGCTGATGACCCCGGCTCGCCTCGCCTTCCTCCTCCTGCTCCAGCGCCAGTTCTGGGGCGGGACCGAGCATCGGCTGGCGCGCGCCTGAGAACAGGGCCCGAACAGGCATATGGCTAAGTTCGAAGCCGGTCAGTCCGGCAATCCGGGCGGTCGGCCGAAGGCTGCGCACCGCGTCCGGGACCTGGCGCGCGAGCGGACCGAGGACGCGATCCAGGTCCTGGTGGACATCATGCGCGATGACGGCGCGCCCTCTGCGGCCCGCGTCTCGGCGGCGACGGCCATCCTGGATCGCGGCTACGGCAAGCCCTCGCAGCCGGTTGATGGCGACGGCGAGGGCGGCGCGGTCCCGGTCGGACTGACCGTGCAGTTCATCCGCCCTACACCCGATGCCGGTTGAGTTCCCGGAGCGGCTGGCCTTCCTGTTCGAGCCGGCCCGCTACAAGATCGCCTATGGCGGGCGCGGCGGCGCGAAGTCCTGGGGGTTCGCCCGGGCGCTCCTGATCCTCGGCGCCCAGCGCTCGCTTCGGGTGCTCTGCTGCCGCGAATTCCAAAATTCCATCGCCGAGTCGGCGCACGCATTGCTGTCACAGCAGATCGACCTCCTGGGCCTCTCGTCGCTCTACGAGGTGCAGGAGAAGCGCATCTACGGTGCGACCGGCACCGAGTTCATCTTCAAGGGCCTCCGCCACAATGTCGCTTCGGTGAAGTCGACCGAGGGCGTGGACATTTGCTGGGCAGAAGAAGCGCGAACCATCTCGAAGTCGAGTTGGGACGTGCTGATCCCGACCATCCGCAAGCCTGGGTCCGAGATCTGGATCAGCTTCAACCCGGAGTTGGAAGAGGACGAGACCTACAAGCGGTTCGTGAAGACGCCGCCGACTGGTGCGGTGGTGGTCAAGATCGGGTGGCGCGACAATCCGTGGTTCCCGGAGGAGATCGCAAACGACATCGAGCGCGCCGACCTCAGCCGGCAGATCCGCATCGCCGTTGAGCGGGCCATTCGGCACTACCAGCCGGAGCGCCTGACCTTCAACGAGCGGGTCCTGACCTTCGTCACTGCCCCGGGCGTGGACACCTACGCCCGGGGCGACCTCGGTGAGATCGCGGACCTGTACGCGGTCGACACGCTGGTGCTGGTGGAGAACGACCAGCCCTGGCCGCTGCGGCGGGTGCCCGAGGCCGACATCGAGCGGTGCCAGGTCGCGACGGAGATGTCGCGCCCCTGTCGCTTCTCGTTCTTCGACCGGTCCATCCGCGTCGATCCGGTGCCGGATGCCGCCTACACGCTGCGCCTCACCGGTCACGTGAAAATCGGGGGCAAGACGGCGAGCGACAGCGGCATCGATGTGGCGCGCGTAACGGACGGCATGTCAAACGTGCCGAAGCTGCAGGACCTACCCCAGGCGGGCGCCGCGGCGCTGTCTGCCTTCGAGGGCGCGACAGGCAAGCTCTACGAGCCTCAGACCACCGCTGGGAAGTTTGCGCGCACCGCCGCCGAGTTCGTGCCGGGCGCGGGCCGGAACCTGTTGGCGTTCGGCCTGATCCCGGGACTCGTGAGCGAAGCCGCAGGCCAAGCGCTCGAAGGAACGGCGGCCGAAGGTCCGGCGCGGGTCGCTGCCGGCATTCTCACCGGAGGAGCCGCCGCCGCGCTCAAGGCCGCCCGGCCCGGCGGCAACGCGCTGATGCGCGAGGCGCTGGACGGGTTCACTCCCGAGCAGATTGATGCGGCCGGCGCTCGGATGCGCGCCGGCGCCGAAAGCGACAGCACGAACCTGACCTTCGGCGAGGCGCTGAACCGCGAGACCGGCGGCCGGGCGACCCGCGTGTCGCAGCTGGAGCGCGTCGCCGCGAACAGCCCTGGCGGTCAGGCGCTCACCGAGCTTTATGCGGCTCGGCCTGGTCAGGTGGAGCAGGCCGGGCGTCGCGCGTTCGATGCGATCACGCCCCCGACGGACACACCGTCGGCTCTCGGCCTTGACGTGCAGGAGGCCGCGCATGCTGGCCTGATGCAGACGCCCGAGGGTCAGGCGCTCACCGCCGCCCGCGAGGCGGCCGGCCCGCGGGTCACCCCGCTCCAGGCCGGTGAGACGATCCAGTCCGAGCTTCGCGGCGTCGTCGACCGAGCAACACAGCAG
>JAEWKL010000059.1 GCA_023386115.1 Pseudomonadota bacterium | reverse complement strand
GAGGTGGATCTCGTGATCCGCACCAGCGGCGAGCAGCGCCTCTCCGACTTCCTGCTCTGGGAGAGCGCCTATGCCGAATTGCACTTCACCCCCTGCGCCTGGCCGGATTTCGGCGAGGCGGAGCTGGCCGCCGCGATGACGGCGTTCCAGGCCCGCCAGCGCCGCTTCGGCGGTGTGCCGGCGGCGGCGTGAGGCGCCGCGGGCGGGGCGGTTGCTCTGGCGACGTCCGGGCCGTCCGCCCGGCCGCCACGGATGGCGGCACGACGCGATCACCCGGAGCCTGTTCGACTGATCGTTAGGTTTCATCCCACCCGCGACCTCCGGATGAGGCCGCGGGCGGAACAGAATCGTGTCGTCCAACGGTCGCTTCAGGCGCGCCCGCTCAGCGGCGTCCGCCCTTCCATTGCGGCATCATCATCGTGAGCACGGCGCCGAGGATCATGAAGGCGCTCGTCGCCAGCATGCCGCCATTGGTGCTGTGCGTCGTTTCCCGGATCCAGCCGACGGCGAACGGGCTGACGAAACCGGCGATCGCCCCGATGGAGTTGATCACGGCGATGCCCGCGGCCGCCTCGACGCCGGTGAGGAACAGCGGCGGGAGGATCCAGAACAGGGCCGTCACGGTGTAGCACCCCGCCGCCGCCACGCAGAGGGCGATCAGCGAGGCCGTGACGTTGCCGGCAAACAGCGTGCTCGTGGCCAGGCCGAGGGCGCCCACCAGGAACGGGACGACCAGGTGCCAGCGGCGCTCGTTGCGCCGGTCCGAACTCCGGGCGGTCAGGAGCATGCAGACGATCGCGACGCCGAACGGAATGGCGCTGAACAGCCCGATGGCGAGGGGGCCCTTCACGCCTGCCTGCGCGATGAGCGTCGGCAGCCAGAACGACAACCCATACTGCCCAATCGCTTGGCAGAACGCGATGATCGACAGCAGCGCCACGATCCCCGACAGGATTCCGGACAGGCCGGCGGGCTTGGCCGATTGAGGCGCATCCCCGCGGATGTCGGCCTCGATGACGCTCTTCTCCGCTGCCGTCAGCCAGCGGGCCTTGGCGGGAGTGTCGTCGAGGAAGAACAGGACCACGACGCCCAGGATCACGGAGGGCAGGGCCTCGATCAGGAACAGCCATTGCCAGCCGCGGAAGCCGCCGACGGTGTGGAACGTCTCCAGGATGTAGCCGGACAGTGGTCCGCCGATGAGCCCGGACAGGGGAATGGCGCAGATGAACAGGGCGACGACCCGGGCGCGCCGCACGGCCGGAAACCAATAGGTGAGATACAGGATCACGCCGGGATAGAATCCCGCCTCGGCGGCGCCGAGCAGGAAGCGCAGCGTATAGAAGTGCCATTCGGTCTGGACGAAGGCGAAGGCACCGGAGATGAGCCCCCACAGGATCATGATGCGCGAGAGCGTCAGGCGCGCGCCGATGCGGTGCATCAGCAGGTTGCTCGGGGTTTCGAAGAAGAAATAGCCGATGAAGAACAGGCCGGCGCCGAAGCCGTAGGCCGCTTCGCTGAACCCCAGGTCTCCGAGCATCGTCAGCTTCGCGAAGCCGACATTCACGCGATCCAGGAACGCCGCGACGTAGCACAGCATCAGCAGCGGGATCAGCCGGACCATCACCTTTCGGTAAGGATCGGGTGAGCTTTCGCCGGCAATCGGCGCGGTGTTCTGTGTGGTGTCCGTCATCATGTCGTATGCCCCCAAGGTGCTGGACGGTTGTCCATTCTCGGCAGCCGACTATTGGCGAGATCCGTGCCGGAATGGAAAGAAATTGATCTTGCTGTACGTCAGAAAAATACTGCTATTTGGTGCATAAACGGCAATATCGCGCCGATTCTATTGAGCCAGCGCGTTGCAAATTATGCCATTACCGATCGAATACGGGCAAGTAGGTGCCTCGACGGCTCAGTTTGCCTGGAACAATCCGTCGAGGGACCGGAATCCCTTGATCTCGATGGGATTGCCCGACGGATCGCGGAAGAACATCGTCCATTGCTCGCCGGGCTGGCCCTCGAAGCGCACCATCGGCTCCAGCACGAAGGCGACGTTCTGGGCCTTCAGCCGCTCGGCGAGCGGCCTCCAGTCCTCGAGCTCCAGGGCGACGCCCAGATGCGGCATCGGCACCATGTGCTCGCCGACGCGCCCGGTGCTGGCCACCGCGAACGGCTCGCCGAGGTGAAGCGAGATCTCGTGGCCGAAGAAATTGAAGTCGACCCAGGTCGGCGCGCTGCGTCCTTCCTGACAGCCGAGCACCCCGCCGTAGAACCGGCGCGTCTCTTCCAAGTCGCGGACATTGTAGGCCAGGTGGAAGAAGCTGCGCATGATGTGTCCCATGGTTGCAGGTCGAGCGCCTGCGACGGGCCGGTCACGGACCGCCTCGGTCGGGGGCCCGTCGCCGGCGAGGTGCGGCGCGACCAAGCTGCCCGCCCCTTGTAGCCGCGCAGGACCAGCTGATAAGTTCGGTGTCGGCGGTTTCAGAGCCAGCTGGAGGCTTGGTGTGGAGACGCGGTTCCTGGAAACCTTCGTCGCCGTCGCCGAGCGTGGATCGGTCGCGGCGGCGGCCCGGGCCCAGGGGCTGACCGCGACGAGCGTGGCGCAAAGGCTCCAGGCCCTGGAGGACGATCTGGCCGTCGCCCTCGTCACCCGCGTCGGGCGGGAGATCAAGCTGACCCCCGTGGGCGATCGCCTCCTGGACCAGGCGCGGCGCATCCTCGCCGAGGTCCAGGCGCTCAAGGCCGACGCCTCGGCGAGCATCGGCGACGCGCTCGTCGGGACCGTGCGCATCGGGGCGATCTCCACCGTGCTGACCGGGCTGCTGCCGGACGTCATCGGTCGCTGGGCCACCGAGCACCCGGCCCTCGACCTCCAGATCTCTCCGGGCTCCTCGGCCCTGCTGCACGAGGGCCTGATGGACGGCCGTTACGACGTGGTGATCGCGGCGGCGCCGCCCTTCGCCCTGCCCAAGACCCTCCGCTCGCATGGCCTGCGGGTGGAGCCCCTGATCTGTCTCTTTCCCGACCGCGTGGGCGTCGCGGCGCAGGACGGCGAGAGCGCGATCCGGCACATCCTGGCGACCGAACGGTTCATCCGCTACGACGTGTTGTCCTGGGGCGGCCGTCTCTGCGACGCATACTTGCGCGACAAGCGCATCCGGACGCGGGACGTGTGCTCCCTGGACGCCCTGGAGGCGATCGCCCTGCTGGTCGAGCGGGGCGTCGGCGCGACCCTGGTGCCGGACTGGGCGCCGCCCTGGCCCGACGTTCCGTCCTGCCGGAAGATCGCGGTGCCCGATCCGGCCTATGCGCGCCGGATCCAGCTGACCCATCCCGCCACGACGCGCTACGGCCACATCATCGACGCCCTGATGGGCGTCCTCGCCCCCGCGGGCCGGCGGGGGCC
>JAEWKL010000022.1 GCA_023386115.1 Pseudomonadota bacterium | reverse complement strand
CTCCCCGCCCGCGGGGAGAGGGGAAACCTGCGCCTCTTCTTTTCCTCGGGCAGCTCTGCCGCTTGGGGGAGGGGCCTCTCGACATCGGGGAGCACGACGATGACGGACAAGGTCCTGGTGGTTACCGGCGGCAGCCGCGGCATCGGCCGTGCGGTCTCTTTACGCGCGGCGCGGGCCGGCTGGCGGGTCTGCTTCTCCTACGTCGCGGCCAAGGACGCCGCCGACGCCCTGGTGCGGGAGATCGAGGATGGCGGCGGCCAGGCCCTCGCCGTGAAGAGCGACGTCGCGGTCGAGGCCGACATCGCGGCCCTGTTCCGGGCCGCGGACGGCCTCGGGCGGCTCGGTGGCCTCGTCAACAATGCGGGCGTCGTCGACTACGCGGCGCGGGTCGACGAGATGACAGCCGCCCGCCTCCACCGGATGATGACCACCAACGTCGTCGGCTCGTTCCTGTGCGCCGGCGAGGCGGTGCGGCGGATGTCGACCCGCCACGGCGGGCAGGGCGGCGTCATCGTCAACCTCTCGTCGGTCGCGGCGCGGCTGGGCGCGCCGAACCAGTATGTCGACTACGCCGCCTCGAAGGGGGCCATCGACACCTTCACCGTCGGGCTCGCCGGCGAGGTTGCCGCCGAGGGCATTCGGGTCAACGGTGTCGCCCCCGGCCTGATCGAGACCGATATCCATGCCAGCGGCGGCCAGCCCGACCGGCTGGCGCGGCTCAGCCCCCTGGTGCCGATGAAGCGCGCCGGCACCGCCGACGAGGTCGCGGCCGCGGTGCTGTGGCTCCTCTCGGACGAGGCCTCCTACGCCACCGGCGCGACCCTGACGATCTCGGGCGGCCGCTAGCCGCTCTCGCACCCACTCACCCATCGCAGCGGCGACGCCCCGCGGGTCCGCCGCTCCCAACCTCGCGAGTCCTGAATGTCCTCCTACGATCTCGTCGTCATCGGCACCGGCCCCGGCGGTTACGTCTGCGCGCTCCGCGCCGCCCAGCTCGGCCTGAAGACTGCCGTGGTCGAGAAGCGCCCGACCCATGGCGGCACCTGCCTCAATGTCGGCTGCATCCCCTCGAAGGCCCTGCTGCACGCCTCCGAGGCGTTCGAGGAGGCGACCAAGCACTTCCCGGTGCTGGGCATCACCGTCGGCGAGCCGAAGCTCGACCTGGCGAAGATGATGTCGTTCAAGCAGGAGGGGGTCGACGGCAACACCAAGGGCGTCGCGTTCCTGCTGAAGAAGAACGGCGTCGACACCTTCCAGGGCACCGGGCGGCTCGCCGGCGCCGGCCGGGTCGAGGTCACGTCGGAAGATGGCGGCAACCAGATCCTGGAGGCCAAGAACGTCGTGATCGCGACGGGCTCGGACGTCGCCAACCTGCCGGGCGTCACCATCGACGAGGAGGTGGTGGTCTCCTCCACCGGCGCCCTCGACCTGGCCAAGGTCCCGGGCAAGCTCGTGGTCATCGGCGCCGGCGTCATCGGCCTCGAGCTCGGCTCGGTCTGGCGGCGGCTCGGCGCCGAGGTGACCGTGGTCGAGTATCTCGACCGGATCCTGCCGGGCATGGACGGCGAGGTCGGCAAGCAGTTCCAGCGCATCCTCTCGAAGCAGGGCATCCAGTTCCGCCTGTCGCAGAAGGTCACGGGCGTCGAGCGCACCGGCAGCGGCGCCAAGGTCACGGTCGAGCCGGCCGCGGGCGGCGCGGCGGAGGTGCTGGAGGCCGACGTGGTCCTCGTGGCGATCGGCCGCGTGCCCTACACCGCGGGCCTCGGCCTGGAGACGGTCGGCGTCCAGCTCGACAACAAAGGCCGGATCCTCACCGACGACCGTTACGCCACCAACGTCACCGGCATCTACGCCATCGGCGACGTGATCGCCGGCCCGATGCTCGCCCACAAGGCCGAGGACGAGGGCGTCGCGGTGGCGGAGATCCTGGCCGGCAAGGCGGGCCATGTGAATTACGGCGTGATCCCGAACGTGGTCTACACCACGCCTGAGGTCGCCTCGGTCGGCAAGTCCGAGGAGGAGCTGAAGAAGGACGGGATCGCCTACAACACCGGCAAGTTCCCCTTCACCGCGAACGGCCGCGCCAAGGTGAACCACACCACCGACGGCTTCGTGAAGGTGCTGGCCGATGCCGCCACCGACCGGGTGCTCGGCGTCCACATCGTCGGGCCCGATGCCGGCAACCTCATCATGGAGGTCGCGGTGGCGATGGAGTTCGGCGCCTCCTCCGAGGACATCGCCCGCACCTGCCATGCCCATCCGACCCTGACCGAGGCGGTGAAGGAAGCCGCGCTCGCGGTGGAGAAGCGCGCGCTGCACATGTGAGACCGACGCCGGGAGGCTCGCGCCTGAACCCTCCCCCTCTGCGGGGGAGGGTGTGCCGGCGTGGTATCGTCCATTCCAGAATGCCAACGAAAACGGGAGGATACGCCACGATGGACGAACCGGCAGGCAACCCGACTCCCCCCGCGGTCGTCGTGGTGATGGGCGTTTCCGGCTCCGGCAAGACCACGGTGGCGAGCCTGCTCGCCGGCCGGCTCGGCTGGGAGTTCGAGGACGGCGACGATTTCCATCCCGCCGCCAATGTCGAGAAGATGCAGGCCGGTACGCCGCTGACCGACGAGGACCGCTGGCCGTGGCTCGCCGCCATCGCGGCCTGGATCGACACGGTCCGCGCCGAGGGGCGCCACGGGGTCGTGACCTGCTCGGGCCTGAAGCGGGCCTATCGCGACATCCTGATCGGCGGCCGGCCGGACGTGCGCCTCGTCTACCTGAGGGGCGACCGCGAGCTGATCGGCCGGCGCATGGCCGCCCGCCATGGCCACTTCATGCCGACGAGCCTGCTCGACAGCCAGTTCCGCACCCTGGAGGAGCCGGCGCCCGAGGAGAACCCGCTCGTGGTCTCGGTCGGCGCGACGCCGCAACAGATCGTCGCCGAGATCGGCGAGGCCCTGACCGGGCGGCCCGCGCAGGGCGCCTGAACCGCGCCGGCTTTCCCTCGGATTTCACATTTCTTAAGCCTGGTTTTTGACAGTCCACGGCGCCCGTGCCATCGCCGGAGCATGCTGGACAATACCCATGGCCGGTAATCTGCCCACACCGCACGAGCCCCTCTTCTCCGGAGGAGGCGAGATGGGCGCGCGCCTGCGCGCCCATGGCTGGGCGGCCACGGCCCTCGGGCCGGTCGAGGTCTGGCCGCAATCGCTCACCACGGCGGTGCGGATCATGCTCGGCTCCCGCTTCGCCATGTGGATGGCATGGGGCCCCGAGCTCACCTTCTTCTGCAACGACGCCTACACGCCGACGCTCGGCGTCAAGGAGGCCTGGGCGCTCGGCTCGCGCTCGGACCGGGTCTGGGCCGAGATCTGGCCCGATATCGGCCCGCGCATCGCCCAGGTGCTGCGCACGGGCCAAGCGACCTGGGACGAGGCGCTGCTGCTGTTCCTGGAGCGGCGCGGCTTCACCGAGGAGAGCTACCACACCTTCTCCTACAGCCCACTGGCGGATGATGCCGGCGCGATCACCGGCATGCTCTGCGTGGTCTCGGAGGAGACCGAGCGGGTCATCGGCGAGCGGCGCCTGCGATACCTGCGCGACCTCGGCGCCGGGATGGCGGCGGCGCGCAGGACGGCGGAGGTGGGTGCGGTCGTCTCCGGCTGCCTGGGGGCGGGCACCCACGACCTGCCGGTGGCGCTCGCCTACCTGACCGGCGACGGGCCGGCGCTGCTGGCCCAGGCCGGGCTCGGGCCGGAGCATCCGGCCGTGGCGCGGGCCGGGGAGGCGGCGTCCCAGGCGCTCGATCTGATCGAGGCCGACCAGCCGGTGCCGGTCGACGCGCTCGGGCCTCTCTTCGCCGGCCTGACCTCGGGCCCGTGGAACCGGGCCCCCACCCACGCCCTGGTGCTGCCGATCGCCCGGCAGGGCCAGGACCGGCCGGCCGGGGTGTTCGTCGCCGGCCTCAACCCCTACCGGCCCCTCGACGAGGCGTATCGCGGCTTCGTCGACCTGTGCGTCGGCCAGATCGCCACGGGTCTCGCCACCGCCGACGCCTACGAGGCCGAGCGGCGCCGCGCCGAAGCCCTGGCCGAGATCGACCGGCAGAAGACCGTGTTCTTCTCCAATGTCAGCCACGAGTTCCGCACGCCGCTGACCCTGATGCTCGGGCCGCTGGCCGAGGTGCTGGAATCCTCGCCGGCGACGGCCGATCCCGATACCCGCCACCTGGTGGAGCTGGCCCACCGCAACGGCCTGCGGCTCCTGAAGCTCGTCAACGCCCTGCTCGACTTCTCGCGCATCGAGGCCGGCCGGGCCCAGGCCGCCTTCGAGCCCCTGGACCTGGCCCGCTTCACCGCGGAGCTCGCCTCCAGCTTCCGCTCGGCCACCGACAAGGCCGGCCTCGTCCTCACCGTCGATTGCCCGCCCCTGCCCGGGCCGCCGACGGCCGAGCCGGCCTTCGTCGACCCGGAGATGTGGGAGAAGATCGTCCTCAACCTCGTCTCCAACGCCTTCAAGTTCACGCTTCAAGGCGGGATCGCGGTGCGCCTGCGGGCGGAAGGGCCTCAAGCGGTGCTCACGGTCGCCGATACCGGTCTCGGCATTCCGGAGGCCGAGCTGCCGCGGCTGTTCGAGCGCTTCCACCGGGTCGAGGGCGCGCAGGGGCGCAGCTTCGAGGGCTCCGGCATCGGGCTCGCCCTGGTGCAGGAGCTGGTCCGACTCCACGGTGGCACGGTCGCGGTCGCGAGCCGCCTCGGCGAAGGCAGCACCTTCACGGTGAGCCTGCCGCTCGGCCAGGCCCACCTGCCGCCGGAGCGCATCCGCGCCGCGCGGCCCGCCTACTCCACCGCCACCCGCTCCCACGTCTTCGTCGAGGAGGCGACGCGCTGGCTCGGCGACGAGGCCTCGAGCCCGCCCGACCTCGTCGAGGCCCCGGGCCCCGCCGGCCTTACCGGCCGGGTGCTGCTCGCCGACGACAACACCGACATGCGCGCCTATGTGCGGCGCCTGCTCGGCGATGCCGGCCATGGCGTCGAGGCGGTCGGCGACGGCGCCGCGGCGCTCGAAGCCGCCCGCCGCCACGCCCCTGACCTCGTCCTCTCCGACGTGATGATGCCGGGCCTCGACGGGTTCGGGCTGCTCGCCGCCCTGCGCACCGATCCCGCGCTCAAGGGCATCCCCGTGATCCTGCTCTCGGCCCGGGCCGGCGAGGAGGCCCGCATCGAGGGTCTGGCGGCCGGCGCCGACGATTACCTGATCAAGCCGTTCTCGGCCCGCGAGCTTCTGGCCCGGGTCGAGACCAACCTGCGCCTCGCCCGGGTCCGGCGCGAGGCGGCCGATGCCCTGCGGCGGGTCAACGAGACCCTGGAGGCCCAGGTCGCCGAGCGCACCCGCGAGCGCGACCGGATGTGGCGCCTGTCGCGGGACGTGATGATCATCGCGCGCTTCGACGGCACGATCACCGCCCTCAACCCGGCCTGGCACGCGGTGCTGGGCTGGGAGGCCGAGGACCTGATCGGCCTCCCGTTCCTCGACCTCGTCCACCCGGACGACCAGGCGCGCACCCTCGCGGAGACGGAGCGCCTCGCGGACGGCCATGCGACGCTGCTGTTCGAGAACCGCTACCGCCACGCCGACGGCTCCTACCGCACCCTGTCCTGGACCGCGGTGCCGGGGGAGGGCCACCTGCACGCGGTCGGGCGCGACGTCACCGAGCAGCGCGACCTGGAGGAGGCCTTCCGCCAGTCGCAGAAGATGGAGGCGGTGGGCCAGCTCACCGGCGGCATCGCCCACGATTTCAACAACCTGCTCACCGGCATCGTCGGCTCCCTCGACCTGCTCTCGACCCGGCTCACGCAAGGGCGCCTCGACGTCGCCCCGCGCTACATCGATGCGGCGCTCACCTCGGCCCACCGGGCCGCGGCGCTCACCCATCGCCTGCTGGCCTTCGCCCGGCGCCAGCCCCTCGACCCGCGGCCCGTCGATGCCAACGCCCTGGTGGCCTCGCTCGAGGACCTGGTGCGCCGGACGCTCGGCGAGACGGTCACCCTGGAGCCGCGGCTCGCCGACGGCCTGTGGCCGACGCTCTGCGACGCCAACCAGCTCGAGAGCGCCATCCTCAACCTCGCGATCAATGCCCGCGACGCGATGCCGGAGGGCGGGCACCTCGTCATCGAGACCCGCAACGTCGAGCTCGACGCGGTCTTCGCCGCCGCCCACGGCGACGTGGCGCCGGGCGCCTATATCCGCCTCGCCGTGACCGATACCGGCACCGGCATGCCGCCGGAGGTGGTGCGCCGCGCCTTCGACCCGTTCTTCACCACGAAGCCGCTGGGCCAGGGCACGGGCCTCGGCCTCTCGATGATCTACGGCTTCGCCCGCCAATCCGAGGGCCAGGCGGTCATCACCTCGGAGCTCGGCCGCGGCACCACCGTTTCGCTCTACCTGCCGCGCCATGATCGACCTCACCATGACGGCCCGCCCGCCGAGGAGGCGCCGGCGCCGGCCGCGACGCCGCGCGCCGGCAGCGGCGAGACGGTGCTGGTGGTCGAGGACGAGCCGGCGGTGCGCAGCCTCATCGTCGACGTGCTGCGCGACCTCGGCTACCGGGCGCTGGAGGCCGAGGATGGCCCGTCCGGCCTTGCCGCCCTGCGCGCGCCCGGCCGCATCGACCTCCTCGTCACCGATGTCGGCCTGCCGGGCCTCAACGGCCGCCAGCTCGCCGATGCCGCCCGCGAGCCCCGCCCCGACCTGAAGGTGCTGTTCATCACCGGCTACGCCGAGAACGCCGCGATGGCGGGGTTCCTGGCGCCCGGCATGCAGATGATCACCAAGCCGTTCCCGATCGAGCTGCTGGCGCGGCGCATCCGGGCGATGATCGAGGGGTGAGGCGTGTCTCTCTGATCGGGTCGACAGCTTTTGTTGGAGACGGGCGATCCAGGACAGTATCGCACGGGATCGCCTCTAACGGGTGAGAGAAGGGATCCCGTGCGATGGCTCGAATTCAGGCGTTTGGCGGAAGTGACTTGCTCCAGGCGCGAACCGCTAATACCAACGGCCTAAGATGCTGATGCATCGATTCGATCCCGGGCAGGCCCGGGATCGACGAGGCCGTTGATCCATCTCGAATTGTCGACGCTAAGCCAGAGGCTTGGCGAAAATTCGAGAACGGAACCAAAGGTCGTTTGCAACGACCGTTGGTATAAGAGCATGTCTGATCTTCTCGACAGTATCGACACTCTCCACGTCATTCCGGGGCCGCGCAGCGGAGCCCGGAATGACGTGGAGGGTATGGAAATCGAGAAGCCAATCGAACAGGTTCTGAGGCCTCGTCGCCCATGCACCGGACGCCCCCTCAGCCATGCGCCCGCCCGCGGAAACCGGCCCCGGGGTGGACCTCGCGCCCGAACCCCTGTAACAGCACCCTCCTCCACGAAAAGACCGTAGGGATTCCCCGCGCGCCGCGAGCGCCCGCCGCCGATGCGGCCGGCCCTCTGAGGAGGCCATGTGCTACCCAGCCTTGGGCCTCCGGAGCCGATTCGATCCCCGCGCGTCGCCACACCCCGGGATCGAATCCACGTGCCTTTTCCTGCTCTGCCCGCCCCGCTCGCCCAGGCCCTCGCCGGCCGCGGCTACGAAGACCCGACGCCGGTTCAGGCCGCCGTCCTCGAGCCCGAGACCGAGGGGCGAGACCTCGTCGTCTCGGCCCAGACCGGCTCCGGCAAGACCGTCGCCTACGGCCTCGCGCTCGCCCGCACCTTGCTCGGCGACGCCGAGACCCTGGGCGCGCCCGGCGCCCCGCTCGCTCTCGTGATCGCGCCGACCCGTGAGCTGGCGCTCCAGGTCCATCGCGAGCTGTCCTGGCTCTACGGCCCGACCGGCGCCCGCGTGGTGTCCTGCGTCGGCGGCATGGATCCGCGGCGCGAGAGCCGCTGGCTGGCGGATGGCGCCCACATCGTGGTCGGCACCCCGGGCCGCCTGCGCGACCACCTCGAGCGGCGCAACCTCGACCCGACGGCATTGCGCGCCGCGGTGCTCGACGAGGCCGACGAGATGCTCGATCTCGGCTTCCGCGAGGACCTGGAGTTCATCCTCGGCACCACCCCGGCCGAGCGGCGCACGCTGCTGTTCTCCGCCACCCTGCCGAAGGGCATCGTGGCCCTGGCGGAAGCCTATCAGCGCGACGCCCTGCGCATCGCGGTGGCCGGCGAGACCAAGGGCCACGCCGACATCGAGTACCGCGCCTTCCGCATCCTGCCGCGGGAGACCGAGCTCGTCGTGGTCAACACCCTGCGCCAGGTCGAGGCCCGCACCTCGATCGTGTTCTGCAACACCCGCAATTCCGTCCGCCATCTCCAGGCGGTGCTGATGGAGCGCGGATTCCAGGCGGTGGCGCTCTCGGGCGAGCTCGGCCAGGGCGAGCGCAACGCGGCCCTCCAGGCCCTGCGCGACGGCCGCGCCCGGGTCTGCGTCGCCACCGACGTCGCCGCCCGCGGCATCGACCTGCCGGGCCTAGGGCTCGTCATCCACGCCGAATTGCCCCACGACGCCGAGGTGATGCAGCACCGCTCCGGCCGCACCGGCCGGGCCGGCCGCAAGGGCATCAGCGTGCTGCTGGTGCCGCCGTCGCGCCGCCGTCGCGCCGAGGAGCTGATGGTGCGGGCGAACGTGGTACCGGTCTGGTCCGGCCCGCCGCCGGCCGACGAGATCCGCGCCCTCGACCAGGAGCGCCTGCTCCAGGATCCCCTCGTCACCGACGAGGTGAGCGAGGAGGATCGGGCCATGGCCCAGTCCCTGCTCGCCCAGCGCTCGGCCGAGGACCTCGCGGCCGCCCTGGTCCGGGCCTACCGCTCGCGCCTGCCCTCGCCCGAGGAGGTCACCGATCCGGGCTTCGCCACCGGTCGCGGCGTCGGCCCGCGGCGCGAGACCACGGCGCGGGACACCCCGCGCGCGCCGTTCGGATCGAGCGTGTGGTTCCGCCTCAATGTCGGCCGGCGCGACAACGCCGACCCGCGCCGCCTGCTGCCGATGCTGTGCCGTCGCGGCGACGTGACCCGCGAGGAGATCGGTGCGATCCGCATCTTCGACCGCGAGACCAAGTTCGAGGTCCGCGGCGGCGCCGCCGAGCGCTTCGCCCACACCTTCCCGCGCACCGGCCCGGCCGACCTCCAGGTCGAGGCCCTGGCCGGAGGGGAGAGCGAGGTGCCGCAGCGTCCGCGCCAGCCCCGGCGCAACAACGCCCGGCGGGGGTGAGCGCCGCCGCTCCCTCTTGATCCCTCCCCCCTCTGCGGGGGAGGGTGGCCTGCTGCGAGGGCGAAGCACTCGTGCGCAGGCCGGGAGAGGGGAACCACGCTTCCGGAAATGCCGGAGCCGTTCTGACAGGCGTCCCCTGGATCCACGTCGCGCTGCCCCTCTCGGCGGGACTTCGTCCCGCTGCGCTCACTGCGTTCGCCACCCTCCCCCGCAGAGGGGGAGGGTTCATGACCGGCCCGCCCTGTGAGGCCCCGATGAGCGACACCGTCGAGATCCGCCACCGCGACACCGCCGCCCGCCTCGCCCTCACCGGGGCCGAGCCGGTCTCGTGGCGCGTCGGCGGCAACGAGTACCTGTGGTCGGGCGATCCGGCGCACTGGAACCGGCACGCGCCCTGGCTCTTCCCGGTCGTCGGCGCCTCGGCGGGCGCCGCCGTCACGGTGGCGGGCCGCACCTACCCGATGGCGCAGCACGGCTTTGCCCGCGACAGCCATTTCACGGTGGTGGCGCAGGCCGAGGACAGCGTCACGCTGCGCCTCACCGACAGCGCGGACAGCCGGATGCACTATCCCTTCGCCTTCCGCCTCGACATCGCCGCGACGGTACGGGACGGGGTGCTGGACTTCGCCTGCGAGGTCCATAATCCGGGCGCGGAGCCGCTGCCCTACGGCCTCGGCATCCATCCGGCCTTCCCCAGGCCCTTCGCGGGGGGCGAGAGAGCGGCCGGAGGCGGCTACGCGGTGCGCTTCGACCAGCCCGAGCGGCCGGCGGTGCCGGAGGTCGGGCCCGGCGGCCTCCTGGTGCGCAGCGAGCGGCCGCTGCCCCTCGACGGCGACACCCTGCCCCTCGACCCGGAGCTGTTCACCGAGGCGCTGGTGTTCCTGAACGCCCGCAGCCGGGCGATGCACTTCACCGCGCCCTCCGGCGCCGCCATCGCCCTCGAGGCGGAGGATTTCCCTCATCTCGCGGTCTGGACCCGGCCGACCGCGCCGTTCCTGTCGCTCGAATGCTGGACCGGCCACGCCGACTGGGCGGGCTTCTCGGGCGAACTCGCGGAGCGCGATTCGCAGCGCCTGCTCGCCCCCGGCGCGAGCGCCCGCCACGGTGTGACCCTGCGCTTCACCCCGGCCTGAGGCACGACGCGTCAACCGGCCGTCAACCGGGTTCGGGGCCTACTTGCCGTCCCCCGACCCGGAGCCCGGCGACCATGTCCGATGCCGAACCTGCCGACCTGCTGCTGCCCGGCGCGCCCGACGTGCGGGCGGCGGCGATGACCTGGCTCGAGGGGCTGGCCTCGGAGCGGCGCCTGTCGCCCAACACCGTCGAGGCCTATCGGCGCGACCTGCGCCAGTTCCTCGCCCACCTGGCCCGCCAGGGGACGAATCCCGACATCCCGGCCCTGATCCGGCTCAAGCCCCGTGACCTGCGCGGCTTCATGGCGGCGCGGCGCCAGGAGGGCGTCGGCGGGCGCAGCCTGATGCGGGGGCTCGCCGGCCTGCGCTCCTTCGCCCGCCACCTCGACCGGGAGGGGCATGGCAGCGTCGCGGCCCTCGCCGCGGTGCGCTCGCCCAAGGT
>JAEWKL010000813.1 GCA_023386115.1 Pseudomonadota bacterium | reverse complement strand
GTCGCCGCCTGTCCCGGGTCGCCGGCCTGCGCCTCCGGCGGAACGCCGGCGCACGATCATGCGCCCCGCCTCGCGGCCGCCTTCGCGCCTCTCGCGAGGGCAGGCGCCACCGCCCATGTCTCGGCCTGCCCGAAGGGCTGCGCTCAAGCTAGGCCCGCCACCCTGACGCTGGTCGGCCGGCCGGATGGCCGCTACGGGGTGGTGCTGGAGGGCAACGCCGGGACGGAGACCGACCTCGCCCTCACTTTCGGTGCCGTGCTGGAGCGGTTAGAGAGCACACAAGTCCGACCTACTCTTGATGACCCCTCGGGCCTGAGAGACGCATTCCGGGAGCCCGCATGAATCCGCGCCTCGACTATATCCGCGACGGCGCCGCCATCTACGCGCGCTCCTTCGCGATGATCCGCGCCGAATCCGACCTCGCGCGTTTCCACGGCGCCGCCGAGCGGGTGGCGGTGCGGATGATCCACGCCTGCGGCATGACCGATCTGCCCGCCGACATCGACCTGTCGCCGGATTTCGCCGAGGCCGCGGAGAGCGCCCTGCGCCGCGGCGCCCCGATCCTGTGCGACGCCCGCATGGTCGCCGACGGCGTCACCCGGGCGCGGCTGCCGGCCGCCAACGCGGTGATCTGCACCCTGTCCGATCCCCGGGTGCCGGAGCTGGCGAAAACCCTCGACACCACCCGCACCGCCGCCGCGATGGAACTGTGGCGCGACCGGCTCGCCGGGTCGGTGGTGGCCGTCGGCAACGCGCCGACCGCCCTGTTTCGCCTGCTCGAGATGCTGGACGAGGGCGTGGCGCCGCCGGCCGCCGTGATCGGCGTGCCGGTCGGATTCGTCGGCGCGGCCGAGTCGAAGGACGCGCTCGCCGAGGACGGGCGGGTGCCGTTCCTGGTGGTGCGCGGCCGGCGCGGCGGCAGCGCCATGGCGGCGGCGGCCGTCAACGCGCTCGCCAGCGAGGCCGAGTGATGGACGGCCCTTCCGATTTCCTCGGGCCCGACCCGGCCGAGATTCCGTCCGCTCCCGCCACGGCCGTGACCGGCACGCTCTACGGCGTCGGCATGGGGCCGGGCGATCCGGACTATCTCACCGTGCGGGCGGTGCGGGTGCTGGAGCGCGCCCACCACCTCGTGCATTTCTGCAAATCGGGCAAGCGCGGCAATGCCCGCACCATCGCGGATGCGGTGGTGCGGGATCCGGCCCGCGAATGGCCGCTGCCCTATCCCTACACCACCGAATTGCACCCGGAGGATCCGGCCTACGTGGCGGCGCTCGCCGCCTTCTACGACGAGGCGGCCTCGCGCCTCGCCGAGGTGCTGGGCGCCGGCCGGGACGTGGCGATCCTGTCGGAGGGCGATCCGTTCTTCTACGGCTCGTTCATGCATCTGTGGCGCCGCCTGAAGGACCGCTTCCCGGTCGAGGTGGTGCCGGGCGTCACCGGCATGTCGGGCTGCTGGACCCGGGCCAACACCCCGATCACCTGGGGCGACGACGTGCTGACGGTGCTCCCCGCCACCCTGCCGCACGCGACGCTCGTCGCCCGCCTGAGCACGACCGACGCCGCCGTGGTGATGAAGCTCGGCCGCCACCTGCCGAAGGTGCGCGCCGCGCTGACCGAGGCCGGGCTGATCGGCCGCGCGGTCTATGTCGAGCGCGGCACCATGGCGGGCGAGAGCGTGACCCCGCTCTCCGAGAAGCCGGACGATCAGGCGCCCTATTTCTCGATGGTCTTGGTGCCGGGCGAGGGCCGCCGGCCGTGAGTGGCTCCGTCACGGTGATCGGGCTCGGGCCCGGCGACCCGCGCTACCTCACGCCGGCCGCATCAAGCGCCCTCGACGCGGCGCAGGACCTGATCGGCTATTTCCCCTACGTCGCCCGGGTGCCGGAGCGGCCGGGCCTGGTCCGCCACGCCAGCGACAACCGGGTCGAGGTCGACCGCGCCCGCCACGCCCTGGAACTCGCCGCGACCGGGCGCCGGGTCGCGGTGGTCTCGGGGGGCGATCCCGGTGTCTTCGCGATGGCGGCGGCGCTCTTCGAGGCGCTGGAGGCGGGCGATCCGGCCTGGCTCTCGCTTCCCATCACGGTCGAGCCCGGCATCACCGCGATGCTGGCGGCGGCGGCCCGGGTCGGTGCCCCGCTCGGCGGGGATTTCTGCGCGATCTCGCTGTCGGACAACCTGAAGCCCTGGGAGGTCATCACCGCCCGTCTGAACGCCGTGCTTTCGGCCGATCTCGTGGTGGCGCTCTACAACCCGATCTCCCGGGCCCGCCCCTGGCAGCTCCGTGCCGCGCTCGCGCTCGCCGCCGAGCACCGCGGGCCCGAGACCCCGGTGATCCTCGCCCGTGCCGTCGGCCGGCCCGACGAGGCGATCCGCATCCTGGCCCTCGCCGAGGCCCGCGAGGCCGAAGCCGACATGGCGACCCTGGTGATGATCGGGGCGAGCGCCACCCGGCTGATTTCTCGTGGAGCCCAAGCGCCCTTCGTCTACACGCCGCGGTCCGTCACCCGATGAGAATCGAGCCAGGCCAGGGCGTCGCCAGCCCCGCCCACCTGCGCGACCTCCGGCAGGCGGGGCTGGCGCACGATCACCACCGGGACGCCCAAGGCGCGCGCCGCCGCGATCTTGCCGTAAGTCGCCGGCCCGCCGGAATTCTTGGTCACCAGCCTCTCGACGCCGTGGCGGCGCATCAGATCCTCTTCCTCCGCCGCCCCGAAGGGCCCGCGGGCCTCGATCGCCGTGACGTCGAGTCCCGGCAGCGCGTCGCCGACCGGCTCGATGGTGCGCACGAGATAGCGGTGCCGGGGCGCCGCGGCGAAGGCGGCGAGTTCGAGCCGGCCGACCGTCAGGAACACGCGGCGCGGGGTCTCGCCGAGGGCCGGCACGGCCTCCGCCACGCTGTCGACCTCGCGCCAGTCGTCGCCGGGCTCGCGCGCCCAGGCCGGGCGCCGGACCGCGAGGAGCGGCACGCCGGTGTCCCGGCTCGCGACGGCCGCGTTGCGGGAGATGATCCTGGCGAAGGGATGCGTGGCGTCGATCAGCGCCGCGACCGCGTGCTCGCGCAGATAGGCCGCGAGCCCATCCGACCCGCCGAAGCCGCCGATGCGGGTCCGCGCCGGGAGGGCGAGGGGCGCCGCCGTGCGCCCGGCGAGCGACAGGGTGACGTCGTAATCCGGCCGGTCGGCGAGAAGCCGGACCAGCCCCGCGGCCTCGATGGTGCCGCCCAGGATGAGGATGCGCATGACAGCCTTCTCGCCTGAGGCTCACCTCAAGTCGAGCGCCGCCGAGTCGTCCTCGAACCCTTGGCTGTTCATCGTCGGCATCGGCGAGGACGGGCGGGCCGGGCTGTCGCCGGCCGCCGCTGCGGCCCTCGACGGCGCCGGGCTGGTGGTCGGCGGGCGCCGCCACC
>JAEWKL010000809.1 GCA_023386115.1 Pseudomonadota bacterium | reverse complement strand
ATGCCGGCCGCCCCATCGCGGGGATGTGGCGGCCGACCACGGCGAGGGAGGCGGCGACCCCGGCCATTGCGAGGCCGAGCATCACCAGGTAGCCGCCGGCGCCGCCGGAGGTGATGACGGCAGCGCCCGCGAAGGCGCTGAGGATCGCCCCCAGCCGGCCGAAGGCGAGCGCCGAGGCCGTGCCGGTCGCCCGCACGGTGGTCGGGTAGACGTAGGCGCAGACCGCGTACATCGTCGACTGCGTGGCATTGGCGAAGAAGCCCTGGAGACCGAACCCGGCGATCAGGATGCCGGTGGAGCTGCGGATGTCGACGCCGGTGAGGAGGAACGCGGTGGCGGCCCCGCCGACCGAGCACAGCAGCAGGGGCCAGCGCGACCCGAACCGCGTGATCGCCACGGCGCAGAGCAGGGCGCCGAACACGCCGCCGAAATTGTAGGCGGTCAGGCCCGATCCGGCGACCGCGACGTCGAGCCCGGCGGCGTTGAGCATGGTCGGCAGCCAGCTGAAGGCGCTGTAGACCGCCAGCAGGTTGAGGAAGAACGCGCACCAGAGCGCGATCGTGTCCCGCGCCCGGCCGGCCTCGAACAGGGCCGGGATGCCCTGGCGCTGTTCGAGCCGCTGCTCGCCGGCATCGGTGAAGACCGCGCCGGCGGGGACCGGGTGGGCCATGCGGGTCAAGAGCCGCGTCAGCTCGGGCCAGCGGCCCGGCCGCCGGGCGAGGAAGCGGGGGGATTCCGGCAGCACGACGACCAGCAGGAGGCCGTAGGCCACGGGCAGCATGCCGCCGAGCAGGAACAGGGCCCGCCAGCCGAGGGTCGGCAGCACGAGGCCGGCGAAGACGCCGGCGAGCATCCCGCCCAGGGGCACGCAGACGATGGTCGCGGTGATCGCCAGCGTCCGGCGCCGGGCCGGGGTGAACTCGGCCGTGACCGTGGTGGAACTCGGCAGGGCGCCGCCGATGCCGAGCCCGGCGATGAACCGCAGGATCCCGATTCCCCACAGGCCGTTGGCGAGGCTGATGGCGCAGGTGGCGAGCCCGAAGACCAGCACGCTGCCGATCACCGCCCAGCGCCGGCCGAACCGGTCCGCGAACAGGCCGGCGCAGGCGCTGCCGATCCCCATGCCGACGAGGCCGGCCGCGAGGGCCGGGGCGACATCGCCGCGGGTGATGCCCCACTCCTTGATCAGCACCGGGATCGCGAAGCCGATCAGCTGACCGTCGAACCCGTCCATGACGATCGACAGGGCGGCGAGGACGACGACGGTCTTCTGCAGGGTCGTCCAGCGACCGGTATCGAGCACCTCGCCGATATCGGTCGCGGCCCGCGCGGGGGAGGCGGAGGCCGTCATGCCGCCCTCCCCGCTCCGGCGGCCGGGCCCTCGTGCCTGCCCGCTCGCTCGCTCTCTCGTCCCGTTGGCGTCCGCACGACCGACGCGTGCGGTCCGGCAACGCGCGGTTCACCCGCCGAGGCTGCCATGGCGTTCTCTCCCGGATGCGGCCGGGTTTGCTCCCGGCTCGCAGGATCAGCCTGCGCCTGCCCGTTGGGCGCGTCAAGTTGGTTTGCCTACCAACTAGTTTGCCGGATCTCGCGGGTGCGCTGGCCGGAGAGGCGTCAGGGCGGGGACGCTCGGGCTAGGCGTCGCCGGCTGCCATCCGCCGGGATCACGGGGGCACGACTATTCGGATTTCTCGGAAGGCGTGTCGTCGTGCCGCTTGAGGACGCTCGAATAGCTGTAGCGCTCGGCGGGATGGATGCTGAGGGAAACCTCAGCCATGGTGTGGGGGCTGAGGAAATATTGGCGGCGGATGGCGAGGGCGTGGCTGCCCGGCTCGGCCTGCAAGGCGCCAGCGCAGGAGGCAGGCACGCCCACCGCACGGATGCTCTGGCGGATCTCGACGATGCGCCGGCCGGATATGGATTCCAGCAACGTGCCATAGATGCCGGTATGCGACGCGAGGCGCTCGCGCAAAGGATCGCTGTAGGCCGCGTCGAGATAGACGTCGGTCCAGCAGATCGGCAGCGCCGACGGGCTGCCGGGGACGCGGCGCAGGAATGAGACGCGCAGCCAGCGCCGCCCCGGCTGGCAATCGAGCTGCGCCGCGAGCTCGGCATCGGTGACCACGTCGGCGACACTTTCGATCTGCCGCTCGGTGTCGGCGCCGAATTGCTGCACCGCCTCGATGGATTCGAGGTTCTGCGAGAAGCCCGACGCCGACGAGCCGATGGTGGCCTCGACCCGGGTGCCGGCGCTCTTGCGGCGGCTGATGAGCCCCGAATTCTGCAGCTCGCGCATCGCCGCGCGCACCGTCGCCCGGCTGACCGCGAACTGATCGGCGAGCGCGTGCTCGTTCGGCAGCAGCGATCCCACGGGGTAGCGCCCATCCGCGATCGCCTCGGCAAGCTGACGGGCGACGTATGCGTAACGCGTTTCCAAGAAAGAAGGACCTCCTTCGGCGTCCGTTCGGCGGCCGAGAAGAGGCACGCACCCGCAGCCCGTCAAGGGGATTGACACCGATTATGTACGTACATAACATTTTGTACGGACATAATTTTCGGGAGGACGGCGCGCATGGCCGCCACTGTCATCGACTCGCTGCTGTTCCGCGATGCCTTCGGCACGCCGGCGATACGGCAGGCCTTCTCCGATCACGCTCTGATCCGCTGCTACATCGAGGTCGAGATCGCCCTGGCGCGGGCCGAGGCCGCCTGCGGCGTGATCCCGGCCGCGGCCGCCGCGGCGATCGCCCGCGACTGCTCCTTCGACGGGCTCGATCTCGACCTGCTCCGTCGGGAGACCGACAATGTCGGCTATCCGATCCTGCCGCTGGTCCACCAGCTCGTGCACCAATGCGGCGAGGCCGGCCGCTACATCCATTGGGGCGCGACCACCCAGGACATCATGGACACGGCCACCGTGCTCCAGGTCCGGGCCGGCCTCGCGATCGTCGAGGACGACCTCGCCGCCCTGCGGGTCATCCTGGCGGACCTCTCCTCCCGCCACCGCGACACGCCGATGGCCGGGCGCACCCACCTGCAGCAGGCCCTCCCGGTCACTTTCGGCTACAAGACGTCGATCTGGCTCGCCATGATCGACCGCCACGCCGAGCGCCTGCGCGAGCTGAAGCCCCGGGTGCTCGTCGGCCAGTTCGCCGGTGCGGCCGGGACGCTCGCCTCCCTCGGCGATGCAGGGCTGCCCGTGCAGGAGGCGTTCTGCCGGGAGCTCGGGCTCGGCGTCCCCACCTCGACCTGGCACGTCGCCCGCGACGGCTTCGCCGAGACCGTCAACCTGCTCGCCCTTGTCACCGGCTCGCTCGGCAAGATCGCCCTCGACATCATGCTCATGGCCTCGACCGAGTTCGCCGAGGTCTCCGAGCCGTTCGTCACCGGGCGCGGCGCCTCCTCGACCATGCCGCAGAAGCGCAACCCGATCTCCTCCGAGCTGATGCTCGCGGCCGCCAAGGTGGTGCGCCAGCAGGCCGGCCTGATGCTCGACGCGATGGTCCAGGATTTCGAGCGGGCGACCGGCCCGTGGCACGCCGAGTGGATGGCGATCCCCGAGAGCTTCGTGCTGACGGCCGGCGCACTGCACCAAGCCAAGTTCGCCCTCGGCGGGCTGGTCGTCGATGAGGCGCGGATGCGCGAGAATCTCGGGCTCAGCCGCGGGCTGATCGTCGCCGAGGCGGTGATGATGGCGCTCGCCCCCCGGCTCGGCCGGAGCCGGGCGCATGATCTCGTCTACGCGGCGTGCCGTGACGTCAACGAGCGCGGCGGAACGCTGTCCGACGCCCTGGTCGCGATGCCCGAGGTGACGGCGTATCTCGACGAGGCCGCGATCACGCGCCTGACCGATCCGGCGAACTATCTCGGCGCCGCTCCCGAGATGGTCGACCGCGTGCTCGCCGGAGCGGCCCGCAGCGCCTGACCCCGGAGGCAAGGTCCACCCGAAATCCTGGATCCGGTTCACCGCTCGGGTCCAGCCGACATCCGGGCGACGACCGCACGCCGAGACCGGAGATCGCTCAACGACGATCGCTCAACGACGATCTCCGGGCGCCACCTCGCCCTGATCCTCGCCACACCCGAACGCGCCACCCTGCCGGGCTCCCGCCCGGCGGCCACGAGAGCGTGTGCCGTGCCCTCCCCGACAGGAGACAGCCATGCCCGACGCCACCCTCGAATCCCACGCGCTCCCGCCGACCCCGCGACCCCCCTCCCCCACCGCCGCCACGGCGCCGAAGACGACGGCGCTCTGGCGCAACCTCGGGGTCCAGATCATCGTCGCGATGGTGCTCGGCGCCGCAATCGGCTTCCTCCTCCCGGGCGTCGCCATCCAGCTGAAGGTGCTCGGCGACATCTTCCTGCGCCTGATCAAGACGGCGGTGGCGCCGCTCGTCTTCCTGTGCGTCGTCATCGGCGTCACCTCGGCCGGCGACTTCAAGCGGGTCGGCAAGGTCGGCCTGATCGCGATGCTCTACTTCGAGATCGTCTCGAGCCTGGCGCTGGGCGTCGGCCTGATCGCCGGCAACCTGCTCGGCCTCGGCCAGGGCATGGCCGAATCGACCCGGGCCGGCCTCGCCCACGGCAAGGCACCGAGTGCGGCGGCCGCGCCGCATTCCACCCTCGACTTCATCCTCACCGTCTTCCCCGACAACTTCATCGGCGCCTTCGCCAGGGGCGAGTTGCTCCAGGTGCTGGTCATCGCGCTCATCTTCGGCGCCGCCCTGCTGCATCTGCCGCCCGAGAAGCGCCAGCCGATCGAGACGGCCCTGAACCGGATCTCCGATGCCTTCTTCGAGTTCATCCACCTGATCATGTGGGTGGCGCCGCTCGGCACCTTCGGGGCGGTCGCCTTCGCGGTCGGATCGAGCGGCACCGGCGTGCTTCTCTCCCTGATCTACCTGATCCTGAGCTTCTATGCCGTGACGATCCTGTTCATCGTGGTGGTGCTCGGCGGGATCTCGGCGCTGTTCAAGATCAACCTGTTCCGGTTCCTCGATTTCATCCGCGAGGAGATCTCCATCGTGCTCGGCACCGCCTCCTCCGAGAGCGTGCTGCCGCGCCTCCTCGAGAAGCTGCCGACCTATGGCTGCTCGCGCCAGAGCGTCGGTCTCGTGCTGCCGACCGGTTACGCCTTCAATCTCGACGGCACCTCGATCTACATGGCGATGGGCGTCGTGTTCCTGGCCAACGCCTATCACGTGCCGCTCGATATCGGGCAGCAGCTCGGTATCCTGGGCGTCATGCTCCTGACCTCGAAGGGGGCGGCGACCGTGTCGGGCGGCAGCTTCGTGGTGTTCGCCGCGACGGTGGCGGCGACCGGCATCCTGCCGCTCGAAGGGCTGCCGATCCTGTTCGGCGTCTACCGCTTCATGTCGATCGCCGTCGCCACCACCAACGTCATCGGCAACAGCGTCGCCACCGTCGTGACCGCTAAGCTCGCCGGCGAGTTCGATCCCGTCGTGACGCAGGCCGCGATGGCCCGCCTGCGCGCCGAACGCGCCGCCGCGGCGTGACGCCTCCGGGGAGCCGGCGGACCCCCTCCCCCCTCTCCTCCGACACCGCGACCGGCGCGACACCGCCGAAGGATCCTGCAGATGACCGACCCAACCGGAACCCGGATCGAGCACGACGCTTTCGGTCCGGTCGAGATCCCCGCCGACCGCTACTGGGGCGCGCAGACCCAGCGGGCGCTCGGCGTCTTCGAGATCGGCGACGAGCGCTTCCCGGTCTGCCTGGTGCGGAGCTTCGGCCTGCAGAAGCTCGCGGCCTCCCGCGCCAATCGCCGCCTCGGGACGCTCGACCCGTCCCGCGCCGATGCCATCGAGGCGGCGGCCCGGGAGCTGTGGGAGGGTCGCTTCGACGACCACTTCCCCCTGACGATCTGGCAGACCGGCTCCGGCACCCAGACCAACATGACCGCCAACGAGGTCATTGCCAACCGCGCCAACGAGAGCCTGGGGGAGCCCCTGGGCCTGCGCCGGCCGGTCCATCCCAACGACCACGTGAACCGCTCGCAATCCTCGAACGACAGCTTTCCGACGGTCATGCATCTCTGCACGGCGACCGAGCTGCGTGACCGGCTCAAGCCCGCGCTCGCGCTCCTGCGCGACACCTTCGCCGCCAAGGCGGTGGAGTTCGATGGCGTAGTGAAGATCGGCCGCACGCACCTCATGGACGCCGTGCCGATGACGGTCGGGCAGGCCTTCGACGCCTTCGTGCGGCAGATCGGCCACGGGATCGACCGGATCGAGGCCGCGACCCCGCGCCTGTACCAGCTCGCGCAAGGGGGAACCGCCGTCGGCTCCGGCCTCAACGCCCCGGCCGGGTTCGACGAGGCCTTCTGCGGTGAGGTCTCGAAGCTGGCCGGGCTGCCCTTCCGGCCCAACCCGAGCAAGTTCGAGGGGATGGGTGCCCACGATGCCCTCGTCGAGGTCTCGGGCGCGCTCAACGGGCTCGCGGTATCGCTCACCAAGATCGCCACCGACATCCGCCTGCTCGGCTCCGGACCCCGGTGCGGCCTCGGCGAGCTCGTCGTCCCCGATGACGGCCTGTCCTCCTCCATCATGCCGGGCAAGCGCAACCCGACGGTCGCCGAGGCCCTGACGCAGGCCGCGTTCCAGGTGATCGGCAACCACGCGACGATTTCGGCGGCCGGCGCCTCCGGAACCTTCGAGCTGAACGTCGCCAAGCCGGTGCTCGTCCACAACCTGCTGCAATCGATCCGCCTCCTGGCGGACGGGTCCCGCGTCTTCGCGGTGAAGCTGGTGCGGGGCCTCGACGTCGACCGGGAGCGCCTCGCCGCGAACGTGTCGAACGCGCTGCTCCTCGCGACGGCGCTCAATCCGCGTCTCGGCTACGACCGCGTCGCCGCGATCACCCGGAAGGCGATGGACGAGAACCTGACCCCGCGCGCGGCGGCCATCGCGCTCGGCGTCGTGACGGGGGAGGAATACGACCGCCTCGTCGATCCGCGGACGATGATCGCGCCGGCCGCGCGCTGAGAGCCGGCCCAGTCCCTTCGGCGGTCTCCCGCCGCGCCGGTACGGCCTCGGCCGGATGGGCCGAGATCGTCCGGATCAACGAGAACGGGCCTGCCGGAGGGAGGTCCGGCAGGCCCGTTCTCGTCGCAGCAACCTCCTTGGGATTCGCTTCGGCGTCCTCCTCGCCTCCGCCCTGCGCGAGGAGCGGATCAGCCCTTGCCCTGCCGGTAGGCGGCCAGGATCTCGGGCAGGCGCTCGGCGAGGTAATCGGCGAAGCCGGGCTCCGCCGTCTCGTCCAGCGTCACCCGCATGCCGTCCGAGCTTCGCTCGATGCGCGCGAACCTCACGCCCTTGGCATCCTTGACGGTCTCGGCCCGCGGCTTCGCCTTGCGCGGCGAAGGGGCCGCGAGTGCGGTCAGGATCACCGTGAACCGCTCGTCCGAGGTCTTGCCGGCGAGGCTCGGGGAGGCGAGGGCGGTCTCGACCTGCTCCGGCCTCGCGGCCTTGATCCGCTCGGCGAGGGTGAGCCAGCGTGGGCGCCCGACCTTCGGGGCCGGCCCGATCGCGGCCAGCACCGGGGCGGGAATCGCCTCGGCCACCGCCAGATAGTTGGCGAGATCCGGCCGGTGCACGCCCATCGCCTTGAGGATCACGTCCCGGGCGATCCCGGCCTGCTCCATGTTGCGGGCGAAATGCGCCCGCTCGATATAGGACAGGTCCTCCCGGGCCAGGTTCTCGGAGCCCTGGGCGACCACCAGCTCGGCGTCGCTCAGGTCGCGCACGACGGCGCGGACGGGCTTGCCGAGCGCCTTGGCGGCCCGGGTCCGGCGGCGCCCATAGGCGATCTCGTATCGCTCATGCTGCCGGGGATGGCGCCGCACGAGGATCGGCGTGTGCTGGCCCTCCTCGCGGATCCGTTCGACGAAGGCGCCGAAGGCCTCGTCGGTGACGTCGGGAACCCGGTCGGCGATCGCCGAGGGCAGGCACAGGTCGGGGTCGAGCTCGACGATCGTGCCGTCCGCCTCCGTCGGGGCGGGGCGGGATGCGGCCCACATGGCCGCCATGGAGCGCGCCGCCGCGGGGCGCTTCTCCAGGGCCGGGAAGGGCGGCGTAGCACCTGCTACAGGGGTGTAACCCATTGACGCTTCAGGCGATGCCTGGGGCGGAGCATCGGGCTGGACCGGCGTACCCATGATGGCACTGAGGCGCTTCTTCTGGTTCATGGTCCGGCTCATGTGCGGCCCCAGGCGCGGGTGATGAGCCCTTCGATCTCGCCATTGACGGCGTCGAGCGCGTCGAGGGCGCGACGATAGGTCGATCCGGTGACCTCGTCACGCCGGAGCGGCGTCTCGTAGACGGTCTGGCCGCGCAGGCCGGAATTCGAGACCGCCGCCGATTGCAGCATCGCCTTGGTCAGGACGCGCTCGCCGAACAGGCCGCGCAGCATCGCGACCACCTCGGTCTGCGGCGTGTCCTGGGGCTCGAAGCGGGTGACGAGGTAACGGAACCAGTCATGCGCGGGTGCGGCGCCCTGCTCGCGCACCGGTTCCATGATCTCGTCCATCATGGTCAGGAACTGGCGCATGCTCGACACGTCGAGCATCTGCGGGTGGATCGTGACCAGGAGCGCGGTCGCCGCGCAGAGCGCCGCGATCGTCAGGTAGCCGAGACGCGGCGGGCAATCGATGACGACGACGTCGTAGCGGTCCGCGACCTCGTTCAGGGCGAGGCCCATCCGGGCGAAGAACGGCGGCTCCGGGTCGCTGGGCTTGCGCCGCGCCGACTGCATCGGCGCCTCGAACTCGAAGACCTCCAGCTCCAGGTCGGCCGCGACCAGGTCCAGGCCGGTGAAGTAGGTCTGCCGGATCACCTCGTCCAAGGGGCGGCGCTGGTCGCCGTAGCGGATCGCATCGTAGATGGTCGGGTAGGGCTCCCGCTCGTTCTCGGGCCGCACGCCGAGGAGGGTGGAGAGGCTGGCCTGCGGATCGAGATCGATCGCGAGCACGCGATAGCCGCGCAGGACGAGCGACTGGGCGAGATGCGCCGAGGTCGTCGTCTTGCCCGAGCCGCCCTTGAAGTTCACGCAGGCGATGACCTGGAGGTGCTCGCCCTTGGCGGGATCCCGGTGCGGGATGTAGCGCCGACCGACACGGTCGATCTCGTCCAGATGGGCGCGCAACGCGTGGATATCGGCCAGCGTGAACATTCGGCGACCGCCCGGCGCGACCTCGGGCTCGGAGACGAGGAGGCTGGGGGGAAGCTGGCGGATCCGGCTGTCGGTCACCCCGAGAATGCGGGCGACCTCGCCCGACGTGTAGCGGCGCAGGGTCTTGGCCTCCGCCGGCGAGAAGACGACGGACGCGATCTCCCGTAGCTTCGCACCCAGGATCTTGGCATCGTGGCCCGCAATGTGGCTGGGTGCCGGCTCTCCGCTCGGCTGAACGTGTTGCTGCATCGGCCTGCCTCGTTCACGGTAAAACGGTGAAATCGACCATAACACCGCAAGCGAGGGGAGGGGATGGATTCAACGGCGGAGGACGAGGTCGGCGCAAGCCTCGCGCAAGCTTCGTTGCCGGATGCGCGCCGGGCGACCTTGCCGGCAGGCCGGGTTCGCGCGCAACGGCAGGTCGCATTCGCCGCCACGGTGCGGAACAGGACGGTGGAGGCGATGCCGGACCGGGCGTTGCACGGCAGGAGGCTCGTGTCCCGGTCCGGCATTCACCGTCGACCGGCGGGAGAGAAGCCGATGGGGAAGGCCGCATTGTCCGGGAAGGGGAGGGCGGTGGGCCGCCCTCACGGATGCGGAGGCCTCCGCTCCGGCGGTTAGCCCGGATACTGCCGCGCCTCCGCACGGACCCGTTCGACGGCGCGGCGAGGCCCGACCGGGCGTCGGCGCTGAGGCGCCGGACGCCTTGGAACCTTCCGCAGCATCATGGCTGCGTCGTCGATGTCGCGCCGCAAGGCCAGCCTCGCCCCGGCAGGGTCGCGCGCCGCGATTGCCGATCGCATGACGCGGTGATGCTCGTTCGAGGCGCCCCAGGCGTCGCTCGCGCCGAGAAGGTTGAAGAAGGGGCCGATCTGCAGCCACAGCGACGCGATGATCGCCATGAGCGCGTCCGAGCCCGACGCCCGGTAGATCGCGAATTGGAAGGCCCGGTTCGCCGGAACGTAGCGTGCGCGGTCGCCTCGTTGCTTCGCCTCGTCCATCTCCCGGATGAGATCGTCCAGCAGGCTCAGCGCCGCGGGCGTCATGGTCTCGGCCGCCCAGCCGATCGCCGTGCCCTCCACCTCGGCCCTGACGCGCTGGAGGTCGTCCCGTCGCTCGACCGACAGGAACGGGATGCCACCTCGGCACCAAGCACCAGCTCTATGGGCTGATGCGAGACTTCGCGGCTGCGGGCGGCGCGGTGCTGTTCTACTCGACGGAAATCAGCGAGTTGGTGAACCTCTGCGACCGGGTCCTCGTCCTGTATGGCGGGCGGCACGGTCGTGGACGAGGTGGCGGGCGAGGCGATCGACGAGGAGCGGATCATGCGCGGGGCACTCGGGGGGTGCCGGACCGGCGATGTCCGGAGCCGGCGCGGGCCATGGAGCGCAGGCATGACGAGCCTTGCCGCGACGCAAGCCCGCCCCGCGACGCGTTCACCCGCCTGGCGGCCCGCCCTGGTGCGGCACCGCGGCGTGCTGATCACGCTCGCGGTCTTCGCCGTGTTGTTCGGCACCGTCGTCCTCGTCTCGGGCTTCAGCTCCTTCCAGTTCAGTTTCATCGCCTCCGGCGGTGCGGCGCTCGCCCTCGCCACCATCGGGCAGACCGTCGTGGTGCTCACCGGCGGGTTCGACCTGTCGGCCGGGGCGGTCATCTCCCTCGTCAACGTCGTGCTCGGGACCGGGCCCGGACGGCCGCACCCTCTACTGCAACGACATGGTCGGGCGAGATCTGGGCCTACGATTACGACATCGCGACGGGCGGCGTCTCCAACCGGCGGACCTTCGCGACGGTCGGCACGTCGGGCGGCGGCGCGGCCGACGGATCGACGGTCGATGCCGAAGGCTGCCTGTGGAACACCCTCGTCGACGACGGCAAGCTCGTCCGCTACCGGCCGGACGGCACGGTCGATCGCGTCGTCGAGATGCCCGTCAAGAAGGTGACCAGCGTGATGTTCGGTGGTCCGAATTTCGACGTTCTCTACGTGACGTCGATGGCGAAGTCGCCGCTGCCGCGCTTCCCGGGCGACGGCCCGCGACGCGGCGCCCTGTTCGCCATCCCTGATCTCGGCGTGCGCGGCGTTCCCGAGATGCGGTTCGCCGGCTGAGCGATCGACGCCGCAACGACGTCGGCCTCCGGCATCACGAGTGCCGGAGGTCACGCCGGAAGGGGAGGGCAGTTGGCCTCAAAACGCGACCAAGCCCGCCCGCTTTCGCGGGCGGGCTTGGTCATGTGGTTGGTTGCGGGGACAGGATTTGAACCTGTGACCTTCAGGTTATGAGCCTGACGAGCTACCGGGCTGCTCCACCCCGCGCCAGGGTGTTTTCGTGATGAGGGAAGGTGTGCGTGCTTGGCAGGTCTGGCGGTGACCGACTCTCCCGTGTCTAGAGACACAGTACCATAGGCGCTGGGGCGGTTAACGGCCGAGTTCGAGATGGGATCGGGTTTGCGATCACCCCGCTCTGACCACCAGACCGGCCAAGCACGTCGTTCGGCAAGCATGTTGGGCGGCAGCCGCTACGGCTGCCGGTGCGTCTTCATCGTGTGTGGTTGTGTGTCGATCCGGACACGGATCATGAGAGCGATCAAGCCGATCGAGCGATTAGTACTGGTC
>JAEWKL010000793.1 GCA_023386115.1 Pseudomonadota bacterium | reverse complement strand
TGCCTGACGGCAGCGTGCGGGCTGCCTGACGGCAGCGTGCGGGCTGCCTGACGGCAGCGTGCGGGCTGCCTGACGGCACTGCCGAGGGTCAGGCCCTCCACCCGGCCGCGCTCCGGCGGCCGGCGATGGTGCGCGCGACGGCGAGCCCCAGCAGGGCGCCGCCCGCGCTCGCCGCGAAGTCGATCACCTGCGCGGTGCGGCCGGGGACCCAGATCTGCCCGACCTCGAGGATGCCCGCGAGGAGGGTGAGCGCGAGACCGAGGCGCCAGGCCGGCAGGCGGGGGAAGCCGAGACCGAGGAGGCCGGCCGTGCCCGCATAGGCGACGAGATGCTCGAGCTGGCCGACAGCGCCGGTGCGGACCTCCCAGTCCTTGGGGATCCAGGACAGCCAGACCAGCACCGGCAGGCAGGCGAGGCCCGCCATCCCGGCGATGCGCCTCGGCTCCGGCAGCGCGATCCGTCCCATGCCTGTCTCCTTCGCGCGGATCCCGCGAGAGCCGCGCCACACCGCCCGTCCGGGCGCTCCGCCGATCCTCCACCATGCGGCCCCGGCCGGGCAAGCGCGCCATCCGGTGCGGCACCGGCCTCTGCCCCTCGCGATCGGGGTTAAGCCGATGGGTGAAGCGGAACGATCCTGCTCTCGACGCGATACTCGGTGATGAACCGGAGGCGCCCAATGACCGACACCGCCGAGACCTCCCTTCCGGCCGGCGGCGACCCGCCCGAGTTCGTTCGCGACGAGGAGGCGTTCCACATCCCCGACGACCTCGCCCAGGCGCTGACCGAGTTCGCCGCGGTGGAGCAGCTCTCCCGCGGTGAAGCGATCTGCCTCATCCTGCGGGAGTATCTGCGGGTGAAGGGCTACCTGAAGGGCGCGCCGGCCGCCTGACCCGTGTCGCCTGCCCCACCCCTTGGGCCCGACCCGGTCGGTCAGGCCGCGCCGCGCAGCTGAATCTCCAGGCGGCCGACATCCTCGGTCAGCCGCTCGACATGGCGCCGCGCCTCGCCGTCCTCGGGCGAGGCGCGCAGCGCCTCGGACGCCGCCGCCAGCGATTCGCGCTTGGCCTGCAACGCGTAGGCGATCTGGGCCCGGGCCATCTCGGGTGTCCTGTCGGCCATGTCTCTGCTCCTCCTTGACGGATGCTCTTGCTTGCCGGCCTGCCCGCCGGACGGTCATCGGGCTAACGCGCGGATCGCTGCCGGGATGCGGCCGCGACCGACGATCCAGGTGCGCGACGCGAAGCGCAGGCCCCTGCGAGAGGAGCCTGCGCCATGGTCACGGTGACACCTGGACTTGCGTCAGCAGTCGTTGGCCTGCTGCGCCGCGGTCTTGTCCCCCTTCGACTGCCGGCTGACATCGGCCGGCGAGGTCGCGGTCTGCGAGCCGAGATTCTGCATCGCCCCGACCGTGCCGGGCGATTCGGCCTTCGCGCCGGGCGTGACCGAGGCAGTGGAGGGCGGATCGACGTTCGAGCTCTTGTCCATCTTCTGCGCGGTCTGCCCGGGCGCACAGGGACCGGCGGCCGCGCCGAGCGTCCCGGCCAGCAGGAAGAGCCCGGCACCGAGCGCGATAAAGCGTGTCATCGAATTTCCTCCGAAGGTTGTTCTCCGCGCTCAACCACCGCCGTGCTGACCCGGTTCCTCGCTCCGCCCCCGCCCATTGGGCTGCGGCGCGCCGCCCTGAATTTCGCGAACGCCCTGATCCGAAACCCAAATCCGAAAGCAAACCGATGGGGCAGCGCTGCCACTCGTTTCGATCACGCCCGAAACCGAAAATTTCGCTTGCGTTTTGTGCGACGCACGCTAGATTGTGCATCGCACCGCAGCGATGGCGTCGCGGCGGTGCAGCCCTCTTTGGGCGTTTCCTCCCTAGACTTCGGGCCGCTCGCGAGAGCGGCCTTTTTTCTTGGCCGTTGATTCTTGGCCTGCGAGCCGGGAGGGATGGGCGTTCCAGGGCCGAGATGCTGGCGCCGCACGGCACCAACGCGTCGAGGGGCCGCGTGGCGCAGCCCCTCGACGGTGACATGTCGGGATCGGCGGGTGCCGACGCCTCAGCTCGGCAGCATCCCGGCTGGGCGCGACTGGGCGTAGAGGCTCGCTCCCGCATCAGCCCCGACGACCCGCACCAGAGCGGCCTCGTCGCAGGTGCCGGCGATGCGCAGGCCGAGCTGGTGCAGGTGATCCTTGTCGGTGCAGTAGGCCGCCAGCCGCGCCCGTCCGGTTTCCGGCATGCGTGAGACGAGGGCATCCACGTCGTCCTCGCTGGCGCGGTGCAGGACGGCCAGCAGCTCGAGCGGAATCGGATAGCGCGCGAACGCCGTGGGCAGCGGGCGGGTCTGATGCTGGGGCATGGATCACCTCGGTGCGGTCAGCTTCACCCGATCCTCGGCCGCTTATGGTTAGCGATCGGTTAAAGCCCTGCACGCAGTTCCCCGACCCGTTGCCGGAGAGGAATTTGCCGCATGCCGTCGTGGTGCGACGCCCACCGCTTCAATCGGCCCAACCAGCGCGGCACCAGGTCGCAACGATCAGGAGTGCGGTGCCGCACCTGTGATGGCGTCATGGCTCAATACCGCGAGGTCGCGCGACACGTGCCAATGCGCATAACGTATAGTGCAACTTTTCGTGCGAAAGCCTGTAGTGCACATGCCGCACGGAATTGCGGACTGGACTGACAGGTGATGAGCGAAGAGAGCAGCACGGACACTGTTTCCGCAGACGCCGTGCGCCGCAGCCTCGACGGCTGCCTGCGCGCGCCTGCGTTCCGGCGGTCGCAGAAGCTGGCCGCCTTCCTGAGCTACATCGTCGAGGAGGAACTGGCCGGGCGGGGCGAGGCCATCAAGGCCTACAGCATCGCCACCCAAGCCCTCGGCAGGGCCGACAGCTTCGATGCGAGCAACGATCCGAGCGTGCGGGTCGAGGCCGGCCGCCTGCGCCGTGTCCTCGACGAGGTCTATGCCGAGGAGGGCCGGGGCTGGCCGATCCGGATCCTCGTTCCGGTCGGCGCCTACCGTCCGAGCTTCGAGCCGCAGGCCGAGGAGGACACTCGGCCTGCGGCGGGGCCGCGTCCCACCTCCGCCCCCGCCCCCGTGCTGACCGCGCCGGCCGCGCCGTTGCTGCGGCGCTTGGGCACCCGGGCCCTGGCGCTGTTCGAGAGCCGCGGCCAAGCCGTGCTGGCCCTGCTGCTCGCCGTCATCGCGCTCCTGCTCGCCGTCGAGGTCGCGTTGCAGATCTACGTCCTCGCCCATGCCTGAACACGGTCGCGCCTCGGGTTGGACCGCGCCCTGGCCCTGGCCGCGCGCGATGGAACCGGAACGCGACCTGCGCTGTTCAGAGCCGTCCATCACGTGACGTACGGGAGACCACCATGCGCAAGATGATTGCCGGAACCGTTCTGGCCGTGGGCCTGGCCGGCTTCGCCGGGGCCGCCGAGGCGAAGGGCTGCATCAAGGGCGCGGTCGTCGGCGGCATCGCCGGCCACGCGGTCGGCCACACCTTCGCGGGGGCGGCCGCCGGCTGCGCCCTCGGCCGCCATCAGGCCAACAAGCGCCAACGCGACCGTGACACCGCCGTCCAGCCCGCGACGCGCTGAGGGCCGCACGCCTCTCGCTGCATCGCAGCATCGCACCGAACAGTCCCGCGCCTCGTTCCGCAGGTCAAGCTTGGCCGTAACGAGACGCGAATGCTCGGCGGTCCGTACGGCGAAGCTTATGTGAAGCGACGCTGAGCTCTGCGAGCGTCGCCGTTTTATCGCCACATCTCACCGGCTTCTTGCGTCTCACAGGCGTGGAAACCGGGGCGAATCATAACATGCAGCGTCGAGCGGACGGACCGGCACAACGGGGCGGCCTGCGGATGGCGGGAGCTCACGGAGACGTCCTCTCGCTCGGCACCCGTGCGGCGCATGGTGGCGTGCCCGTCATGGCGCGGACGCTGCTCGCGGCGGGGTGCTTCGCGGCCGGCCTCTCCGCCCTGCTGCACCAGTACGGCGGCGACCTGATGGCGGCCCGCCCGGCCGTCACCATGATGGCTGACCTTCTGGTGATGCCGACCCCCAAGATCCAGACCGCCAGGGTCTCGCCGGCGCCCGACCGCGAGACCACAACGATGGCGCCTCTGCGCGAGCCGGTGCACGACCTCGACACCGCCCTCGGCTCGGCGGGCGTCGACCGGGTCTCCTACGACGACCTCCTGGCCGCCAGCACCGGGGGCGACCCCAACGAGGTGCTGAGCTTCGGGCCGATGCGGATCCGCCGCCACCTCGTCCAGACCATCGTGCGGGCCGCCGCGACCGTGCGCACCGACCCGGTGCTGCTGATGGCTGTCGCCGACAAGGAATCGAGCTTCCTGACCGAGGTTCAGGCCCGGACCTCCTCGGCCACCGGCCTCTACCAGTTCATCGAGCGCACCTGGCTGCAGGTGATGCGGGAATTCGGCGCGCAGCACGGCTATGCCCGCGAGGCGGGGCTGATCGGCGAGGACAATGCCGTGGCGGACGCCGCCGAGCGCGCCCGCATCCTCGACCTGCGCCGCGACCCTTCTCTCTCCGCCCTGATGGCGGGCGAGATGCTGAAGCGCGATGCGGCCCGCATCGCCGCCCGGATCGGCCGCGATCTCACCCTCGGCGAGACCTACCTCGCCCACTTCCTCGGGCCGGACGACGCCGAGCGCTTCATGGCCAAGGTGGTCGAGGAGCCGAAGGCCGAGGCGGCCGCCCTTCTGCCGAAACCCGCCAAGGCGAACCGCCCGATCTTCTACGAGCGCGTCGGCCGCCGGAAGGCCCGCAGCCTCACGGTGACGCAGGTCCACGACAAGTTCGAGGCGATGATGAGCACCCGCGGCGCCCGCTATCGCGACGTGGGCGCCCTGATGGGCGTGATGGCCTACGCCGCAGATACCCCCTGAGAGCTTATGAAAAAGCCTCGCCGGTTCGTCTCCTGCTGGGGAAACCTCGCCGCGCGTCGGCGCTTATTCTCCTGACAGAGATCACTGGTTCAGGAGGTGACGATGGGCGCGGCGGGCGCCGGGTGCCGGATGGGCGGCACGCCACTCACACCCACTCTCTCCCTCGACGTCCTCGGAGCGGGACTCGCAGCCGCTTATGACGGCCTGGTGGCGGAGGCGGTACCGGAGCGCTTGAGCGCCCTGCTGCGCCAGCTGGAATGGCGCGCGGCGGAGACGGGCCTGGGGAACGGCCATTCGGGGCAGGCCGACGACCGCGGGGAGACCGACGCCGGACCTTCGACCGGAACCT